>JAYUOQ010000418.1:0-7935 GCA_043760685.1 Armatimonadota bacterium
TTAGGCGCTTGACGTTGTCGATGAAGATATTCAACCAGCTCTCAAGAGTCAGCCAGAATCGATTCGATTGGTTCTCAAGTCAATTCACCGAGAGCTCGGTACTTTCCCGCTTGCTCAGTTCCCAACTGGATGGCTTGACGATCAACCAAAGATTCAGGAAGCAATATTCGTGGATCCTGCTGGTCGAGAACTTCAAGTTTGGATCAACCATGAAGCACGATTGATGTACGGGCTTATCGATTGGTGGCTGGATCAGTCCACCGAAAGCGGCGCAGTCTTTACGCTCAACAAGACGATGGTTCCCAATGTATTCGATTTTGAATACATGGATCAACCAGACCCAGTCGTCTACATCAGCACTCAGAGAATGGAAGAACTCCGAACGCTCGGAGCCGAATCTGAGGGAACAAGCACACTCGACCTACTTATCCAAACGATGAGTCACTGGCCGAAGGGTGCGGACTACCTCACCATTCTCGCCGAGATCAACGTTGCTCGACGAACCTCACGAAGGCTCGTTGCATCGCTACTCTCAAGCTACCAATGTTTCTATCAACGCTCCGGTTCACCAGTCTGGCACTTCGATGCTAAGAAGGTTGATCAAGGCTTCGATAAGAGCAAAAAGAAATTCATCAAAAAGTAAAATATTGCCCTTTCGTTGCTTAAAACGAAAGGGTGAGACGATTAAGGCGGCAAAAACGTCGCAAGAAAATACTCAAATTGGGTATTATCCATCGGTTCAGAAATGGCAAATACAAAGGCAAGTAAGAAAGATATTCGACGAATCGCGAAACGAACGGTTCAAAACAACATGGTACGTGTGTCCCTCAAGACGTACGTCAAGAAGGCTCGAAAGGCAACTGCATCAGGTGATCCTGAAGCAACCCAAGCAAGTCTTGTTACTGCGGTAAAAGCTCTCGACAAGGCTGCGCAAAACGGCGTGATCCACCCCAATCAAGCTGCAAGACGCAAGTCGAGAATCGCAAAGCAAGCAAATGCTGCCCTCAAGTCAGGCGGAACGACTGCAGAAGTTACCGCGGTAAAGAAAGAAGGAGCCAAAAAAGCTTCTGCCAAAAAGCCTGCAGCCAAAAAAGCGCCCGCTAAAAAGTAAGCTGACAAGCCAAAGTTAAAACCATTTCTGAAAATCCCCGATCAATCGATCGGGGATTTTTTTGTTCTGAATTCACTTATTGGGCTCCCCTTAATTCTTTTGGGCAGACTTTCATTACGACCTGAATACTTGTGATTGAGTAGTGGCATCAGATATAGTCCCGGATGGAGATTGAAAATGTCCTTTGAAGCGTATCTCAACAACATCCAAACTAAAACTGGCAAGAGCCCGAGCGATTTCAAACAACTCGCCGAGGAGAAAGGGTTTTTACAAAATGGATCCTTGGTAGAAGGCGTGAAGGCCGGTCAGATCGTTGCTTGGCTCAAAGAGGACTTCGGACTTGGGCATGGTCACGCGATGGCGATTTTCGCGTTGTTTAAAGGCAAGTCAGAATAAGGTGCAATTGTCGATGAAGGTCTGAAGGAACGGCGTAGGATCGGCCATCGACGAGATTCCGAAAAGTTAAGGCTTATGATTTCGCTTGCTTCTGCTGCCACAAAAAATGGCCCACGAGTAGGAGTATAAATCCTGGTGCGAGGCAAACCATCATCTCTGGCATCTTGGACTTCTCGACTGCGTTTAAACCAAGCACCACAAGAATACAGCCCAGTGTGAGGGAAAAACACATTGCCGTATTCATGAAGAACTTCTTCATCGACGATTACATTATTACACGCCAGCGTCCTAGGAATGCTTCTAGAACAAATCAAAGAAATTTAGGTGATTTTGCAAAACAGAGCTGACCTTGATCTATGAAGCAATTGAGACCCAAGGGGTCGGAGGTATGTCAGCCCAGCCCAGCGGGCTGGGTATTGGAATTTAGGGAAACCAGGTCTGAAGGACCTAAGTAAAATCGGAAACATAATGCCCCAGTCGCTTTCTCGCGACTTCATTAGTATCTTCCAAAGTTTTGGCATTTCTTGGGACAATCTCTACTTGCCGAAGCTCCTTCAATTCGCGCAAACGTAGGCCCGAAGGGTCGGAAGTATGTCAGCCCAGCCCAGCGGGCTGGGTATCGGCATTTACAAAAACCAGGTCTGAAGGACCGAAGTAAAATCGGAAACACTATGCCCCAGTCGCTATCACGCGTCGTTGTCCACGGCATTTTCAGCACCAAGGAACGTGCTGCGAATCTGGATCCGTCCATTCATCCCGAGCTTTTCGCCTATCTTGCCGCAATACTTAACAAGGAGGGACATGAAGCAATCAAAGTCGGCGGCCACGTAGATCACGTGCATTTGCTGTTCGGATTGTCTCGAACCATGTCGATCGCGGATACCATCCAAGTAGTCAAAACATCGACATCTAAATGGATTAAGACTAAAGGTCTTCAGTATCAAGGATTTGCTTGGCAGCAGGGCTATGGCATTTTTGGCGTATCCGAGTCAAACGTTGATACTGCTGTTCGATACATTTCCAATCAACACATTCATCACGAGAGGCATTCGTTCCAAGAGGAATATCGAGCGTTGATGCAAAAGCATGGGATTGCCATTGACGAAAGGTATGTCTGGGATTGAGTTACGCCGGTCCTTCAGACCTTGGGGAGGTCATGAGTGCCTACCCAGCCCGTTGGGCTGGGCTGACATACTCTCGGCCCTTTGGGCCTTATTTTCACTCGTATGTTTGGGATTGAAGTACGCCGGTCCTTCAGACCTAGGGTAGGTCATGAGCGCCTACCCAGCCCGCTGGGCTGGGCTGACATACTTCCGACGCTTCGCGCCTCAATTTCCCTATCCTCGGAACGAAGGGTCAAATTAGAAGGCTTCAGATGGACATTCGGTTCAAAATACTAATTGTAATGGTCACATCCAATATCTCAGTTGTTCGCGGATCTCTTCTCGATCAGAGTGTCGATGTGATTGTCAACGCGGCGAATACCCTCATGCGAGGCGGTGGTGGAATCGACGGCATGATCCACCAACGGGCTGGTTTCAAGATGCTATTGGAGCTTCAACGGGTAGCCAAGCACGGGTGCGAAACTGGGGAAGTGGTCATTACGCCAGGCTTCGATTTGCCCCAAAAATGGGTGATTCATACGCCTGGTCCGATTTGGCGGGGCGGTGCGGAAAACGAAGATAAACTCCTGGCAAGCTGCTATTCAAATTCAATGCTGAAGGCAGTCGAGGTTGGATCGGAGTCAATAGGCTTTTGTTCAATCTCCACAGGAGTTTACGGTTTTCCGATCGAACGAGCTGCACCAATTGCGATCAACGCTGTGATCCCGTTGGCAAACCAATTCAAGAGCGTTACTTTCGCAATGTTTGGAATCGAAGAATTCGAGGTTTTCCACAAAACTCTCGCCCAACTCCAATAATCCTCGAATTTGGAACATTTCGATCCTAACTTTCGGTAAAACCGCCATGTGGGACGATTATCTTCAATTATTCTAGTCGCGTGTCTTGCGGGGGTCGGATTGGCACAGGGCCATTCAGTCAACCAGGCAAACTGGAAGCTCGCCGACAAGTTCACGTCAACGGCAATGAGGCCGTATATCTATAGTTCGCGAGTGACGCCAGTTTTTCTCAAAGAATCCGACATGTTTTGGTATATTTGGCGGGAAGCCAGCGGAAAGCGATTCATGTTCGTGGATCCCGCCAAAAAGAGTAAAGAGCTTCTTTTTGATCATGTTAAATTAGCGGCCCAGCTATCCGAGCTTCATCGCAAGCCCTATGAAGCGGCGAATGTTCCATTTGAAACGGTCACGATGACTGAAGCGGGCAAATTCTTTATCTCGGTTGAATCGAAATGGTACACCTATGATCGGTCAAAGGAGTTGCTCGAAAAGTCTGAAAAAGGACCGCCAACTCCGGCAGCGGAACCCGCTAGAACTCCTGGCCAAGGGGGCAGAGGCGGTGGTGGCGGCGGACAAGGTCAAGCCCAGGCTGGCGCGGGCAATTATAAAAATACAGCTGCGGACAAGAAAATCTATACCTATGCCCTCGATCATAACCTTTATGTCTCCGAAGGTGAAAACGACGACAAGGCATTTCAGATTTCCTTTGATGGAGAGAAAGACTTTAGCTTCGGTGGCGGTGGATTTTTTGCAACGGACTTCAACGTTGAAGGCACCCTCAACACGGCACCCAACAAAGTAAGACCAAATGCAACGTGGTCCGAGGATTCCAAACGATTCTTTATTACGAGGTTCGATTCTCGACTCGTCAAAGAGCTGTTTCTGGTTAACAATCTCACTGACCCTCGGCCGAGCCTAACCCGCTATCGCTACGCGATGCCAGGTGAAGAGCGAGTGCCGCAACAAGAGCTTTGGACATTCAATCGTTCGACTCATCAATTCAAAAAACTCAACGTCAGCAAGTTTAAAGATCAACTGTTGATGAATATCCACTTTCCTGGAAATTCTGACCATATTCGATTTGTGCGAAGGGACCGACTTCAGCGCAATCTAGAACTGTGCGAATACGATCTCAAAACGGATCAAACCACCGTTCTGTTTACGGAAAACGTGGAAAATGCCTATCTGGAAATCCAGCCGATTAAGTACGTCAAACCGGGTGGTGACTTCCTTTGGTTCTCTGAGAGAACGGGCTGGGGACATATCTACCTTTATTCAAACGACGGAAAACTCAAGAATACGTTGACCTCGGGACCATGGCGAGCTGAAAGCGTCGTCGATGTCGATGGCGACAAAGGCTATGCGTGGATCAACGGCGTTGGACGAGAGAAAGGCGAAAATCCTTACTTCACGCACATGTATCGGGTCAAACTTGACGGAAGCGACTTCCGAATGATTAACCCCGGTGATGCAGATCATGCGGCGACATTGAGCTTTACGAAGAAGTTTGCTGTTGATACCTATTCGAGAGTGGATTTAGCGTCCTCAAACTCGGTGTTCGACGAAAGTGGAAACCGGGTTCTTGATCTTGAAAAACAAGATCTGAGCCGTCTAGAAGCAATGGGCTGGAAGATGCCGGAAACGTTCAAAGTTAAGTCTGACGATGGTGTCGTCGATATCTATGGCAACATGTGGAAGCCATTCGACTTCGATCCAAAGAAGAAATACCCAATTATTCTCAACATCTATCCAGGACCGCAGACCGAGTCGGTTACGTCTACATTTAATCCAATTACTTCGAACCAATCGTTGGCGCAGCTTGGATTCATCGTTATCCAAATCGGAAACCGCGGTGGCAGTCCTCAACGGTCAAACGCCTACCATAGTTACGGTTATTACAACCTGAGAGACTACGGCCTTGCGGACAAGAAGTCAGGAGTTGAGCAACTTGGTGCCAAGTACTCGTGGATAGACGTTGATCGAGTGGGCATTTATGGTCACTCTGGTGGTGGTTATATGACTGCCGCAGCCCTGTTGCTGCCTCCGTACAACGAGTTCTTTAAGGTTGGCGTCTCAAGTTCGGGCAACCACGACAATAACATCTACAACAGTAACTGGAGCGAACAGCATCATGGATTGAAACAAACAACGTCCTTGTTTGACACCGGATCGAGTTCCTCTACAACGAAGACTCCAGAAGATTGGGCTACGGAAGTGACCACGGACCCACTAGACGCCTTGCTCTTTGAGCAGGGCCAAGTGAAAACTCAAGATAAGAAGGTCGATGACAAGAAAGTTGACGAAAAGAAGACCGAAGTGAAGAAAGAGGAGGATCAGAAGAACATTAAGTTCGAGATTAAAGTCCCGACTACGGTTGAGCTTGCTCCCAACCTTGTGGGCAAGCTGTTGTTAACGACGGGGGATATGGATAACAATGTCCACCCAGCTAACACAGTTCGACTTGTGAATGCCCTCATCAAAGCCAACAAGCGCTTTGATTACATGATATTCCCCGGTCAACCTCATGGCTACGGAACGATGCAACCGTACTTCCAACAAATGTCCATGGAGTACTTCGTCGAGTTCCTGATGGGCGACAACACTCGTCGGTCAGCCGAAATGAAGAATAAGGGTAACTAAGCTTCATTCACTTAAGAGTCCCTTGACCATTTGGTCAGGGGACTTTTTTGTCAACGTGTAACCGGTGCGTCGGCCGTCGGCCCTCGTTGGCTATTGGGAACTGCCTCTACGACGGGTTTTGGAGCTTCAGGCGCAATCACTGCCGAGGGTTGCCAAATCAGAAAAAACAGAAGTACGGTAAAGGCAAGCGCAGTGAAGATCATCACAAAAATTAGTTTTCGATATTGCAGGTTCCCCAGTGAAATAATGGACTGGTTTGACAGAACCTCGGGAACAGGCGTTGATTTGGCTAATTTCTCTTCCCTCAAGTTCTGCAAATAGCCCGCGATTTGGGTTGGATCGATGTCTAAAGTCTCGGCAAGATCCTTGACTGTCGTTTGGCTTTGGCTGGCTCGAAACGATGGATCATTCAGCCGTTCGATGAGCTCTTTGGTTTCTTCAGCGCTAATCACTGACTGCTCGGATATCACGTTTTGTTCGCGCACAGTTAGAGTCCCCAACCATTGTACGGCGAAATCAAATGGTGAGGTTCAACTAATTGCGATCAATTAGCCCTATAAAATATTCAAACATGCCCGAAAACCTTTAGTAATGATTGAGCTTTCGGTGCGGATTGTCCTCGCTGGTTTATTGGTATTGTTCGCCAGTGTTACTGGTGTACTGCCATTCTTGCCAATTGCGCAGTTATCGTTACTCCAAGGTGCAGTAGCGGTATTTACCTTTATCCTTGATCGAAAGAACCTCCGATTTCCCGCAATGAGTGCAATCATTGCGTGTGCCGATGCAGTCATGATCGAATTCGCCCTTGCATCCGCAACTAAGAGCCCCGCACTGACCACATTCGGTTTTCTTGCCCTTGCTCCGATCGTAATGTCGGCTGCTCGATTCAATGCAAATCCCTTTTTGATGGCACCGGTTGCTAGTGCTGGCCTTGTTGCTGCCCACATGGCAAACAACGGTTGGCACCTCGCTAACCCAAATGTTCTTGGCTTTGCCTTGTCCTTCCTAGTGGTGGGCTGCCTTGTCAAACCATACAATAGAACTTCAGTTATGGAGGTTGAACGAATTGAAGAGGTGGTTTCTGAACCAGCTGTCGACTGGGAGCACATCAACACTATTGAGTCTCACAACGCAGAACTCCGAACCAACTACCGCCAACTTAAAGACGCCTATCGCGACCTCGATCGCAAGAGCCGTAAGGATCGCGTCGCCGCAATTCTAGCCGAAGCTAACGGCGTTGCTAATCAATCTGGATTCTTTTTCCTTTGTGACAAGATCGCTGAAGCCACTGGCGCAGCGGGAGTCTTGCTCTATACGGTTGCCAATGTAGGCGACCACTTTATTATCAAGGGAGCGGCTGGAGACCTCAACGAATCTCAGCTCACCGAATCCCTGGCGATCAATGCCAAGCAGACCATCGCTCACGTTCGCGACCAAGCCGACCTATTATCGTTAACCCTTGAGCCAACCAAGCCAACATCCAACGTTGTCCTCCAACATGAAGGAAAGGTCGTTGGCATCCTAACGATCACTGCCAAGGACCGTGATCAATTGTTCGAAGCCCAAGAGTCAATCCAAACTTGTACGGCTTTGATTGCGAGCATGGTTATTGAAGAGCAGCGGCGAGACAGCATGAAACGTCGACTCACCGAAGTTGAGGTTCTGTACGCGGTTGTTTCAAATGCCGAGGGCGCATGCACCAAGACCGAAATTGCCGCCCGAATTGCCCGAGATTTTCAAGACGTTTTGCAGATCGAGCATCTTTCGATATGCGCCATCGAGGACGAAGAATCCCACCTGCTTGCTCTTGAAGGTCGCGAACTCAACATCCTCGGATCCATGACGTTTGAAAATGGTGGAGGATTGGTTGGCTGGCTTAATACTGGTT
>JAYUOQ010000419.1:0-3051 GCA_043760685.1 Armatimonadota bacterium
TTCTTCTTCATGAAATTTTCCGGTGAAGTTTTCTAGCCAAACTCGTCGTCGCTCGTAGTCAATAATGATGTTGAAGTTCTTCAGGAATCCAAACCCGATCGTCCCGTCTGAGTCGGCAGAACCGGCGGGAAGGTCAATAATATCCCAAACGGACGTTTCTACCGGCACACCAAAGATCGATAATTTTGGCATTCGTATGTACCAGGACTCGACCGGTCCTGAGGCTACAGATGCCATGGTCATGAATTTAGGCCGTTGGGCGATTGGCCAAATTCCTACTCGGTCGAGAACATCCCGGTGAGTTGTCCCATAAAACGAGTTTCCGGTATCCAGGGCAAGGATCATCGACTTACCACCTTCGGTTTTGACTCGCATGGTTAACGCATTGAAGCCAGTTGGTAGAAGGCTAGTCAAAAACGTTTTCTTGTTGTCAGGCACTCTTTTGGTGATGTCGAATGACTTGGGATAGAAAAAGAACTTTCCTTTTTGGAAGTTGATTTCGGTAATGGTGTTTTGGATGACCGACAAGCCCATGATGCCATCACAGTGGGTACCGTAGGACTCGGAATAGCCTTCACTGGACCGCATGACTGAGGTCGATGATTCATCTACTGGGATTGACAGTTCACCAAGTTTTAATGATTTGATCTTGACTGTGTCGGCTTGAAACGAGCCAACAAAGTCATTGAGGGTAATTTTTCCGTCGGCTTTTCCGAGATTGATTGAGTCGGATATGACGGTCCAGCCGCCAAATCCAGTGTCAAACATGAGTGATACTTTCTTGCCGTTTACAACGGCGTCCACGATCATTGCGTGGTCCGTCATTTTGAAAGCATATTCGGTAGTTGCCTGAACGCCCTTAGGTGCCTCGAAATTTTTCGAATTCAAAAGGAGCATCAAAGAAAGCGCAGTCGTCATGATTCAAATAAGATAACGCATAACGACCGCGAAAGGTGCGCCTATTTTCTTCCTAAAAGGATATAAAGTGACTGAGTTATAAAGCTCAATCCACAACATGAACAAGGAATATGGGCAATGAGCCAAAGGAAATTTCCTTTTCGATGAATGATATCCATGATTGTCCAAACCAGGTTGAGACCTAAAACTGCATAGCTCAATATCTGCATCATTGGGTTCTGCATAGACTGCATGACCTCTTGCATTTTCGCCTGATCTTTGGATGCACCCATGAATTCTCCCCAGTGCGAAGCAACACCAAAAATCGTTAGTGCGAGCAATCCAGCGCTTACGGCCGCAAGGAGCCAGCCGATCATCACCCATTTGGAACCCAATGATTTTACGAATGCGATTCCTTCGTTTGCGGGTTCAAAACCAGCCATTGCTTCGCGTGGATAGCTGACCCCAGCCTGCATTTGAGGCTGTTCGGGTCCCATCCTTGAAACTAGTTCTTTTGTTCCTTCATGATTTGGATCGAGGTTTAGTGCCTCGGCCGCAAGGGTTCTTGCTTGTCCGACGTTGCCTGAATTGAATTCATGGACGGCTGCGTTGAATCTTGCCTTAACGTTTGTTGGAGATAGCCGGATAGCCGCCGCGAATGCTTCACTTGCATCTCGCGAATTATTCATTTGAGACAGTGAAATTGCCTCGATGAGCTTGGCATCGCCATTATTTGGGTCGGTTATTAGGATGTTTCTAGCTCGCTCAAGAGCCTCGCTGAAGTTCCCAGCATTGATGAAATCGGTTGCTTGTTGAAGCATAGAATTTTGGTCTTCGCTCATTTACTTGCGATTCTACTTCGAGAAACGATAATTTAGCTTCTATTTTCTGTATACTTTCGGCACTCGAATCGTTAGCTTACAGTTAACATTAGTGAAGGTGAAACCAGTGAAAATCGGGGGAAGCAAACTTAATCTTATCGCGCTCGGACTAGTCGTCTCGGGCATTCTCGTCGGATGTGGTGACAGTGGAGCGGGCAATACAGTAACTCCAACGCCAGACGCAAAAAATGCAGGTGGAACCGCTACAGCTGCTGGTACTCGAAAAGCACCAACTGCAGAAGGTAACAAAGCTGACGGAGATACCATCAAAATCGCAGTTGTTACTAGTATTTCTGGCGAAAATAAGCCATGGGGTACGGATCAACTCGAAGGCTGCAAACTGGCAGTTGACGAAGTCAACAAATCAGGCGGCATTAACGGCAAGAAGATCGAAATTGTTGAAGGCGACACTGCTTCAAAGCCTGACCAAGCCAAACTTGCTGCAGAAAAAGTTCTCAGTACAAACGTAGTCGGCATCGTTGGAGAAGTTTCCAGTGGTAATACCATTCAAATTGCAAAGTCTGCATTTGACAAGGGTGTTCCAGTCGTTGCAGTTGGTGCAACCAAGACAACCCTAACCGATGAAGGCGCCCACGTCTTCCGGGTTTGCTACACTGACGCTTTTCAAGGTCCAGCTATGGCTCGATTTGCATTTGAGAAGTTGAACAAAAAGAAAGTAGCCATCCTAACTGATAACGCACTTCCCTACTCACAAGGCTTGAGCGAGAGCTTCCGTGCTGAATTCACAAAGCTAGGCGGAGAAATTGTTGCTGACGAGAAGTATGAGTCAGGTTCAAAGCAAGGAACCGACTACAACGGCGTTCTAACTAACATTGCCAAGAAAGCTCCTGAAGCGTTATTCATGAGCGGCTACTTCACGGAGGTCGGTCCGATTGCCAAGCAAGCTCGTGCAGCTGGAATTACTGCTGTTTTCCTTGGTGGCGACGGTTGGGACAGCGATACAATTCTTACGGGTGGCGGCGACGCTATCCTTGGTGGATTTTTTGCCAACCACTACAACAATCTTGATCCAAGTCCCGAAGTCCAAGGCTTTTTGACAAAGTGGAAGGCGGCTCATGGCGGCGCAGAACCATCAACAACGATGGGAGCTCTTGGCTACGATGCAATGGCCTTAACGATCGATGCTCTTAAAAGAGCAAAATCAATGGATTCAAAATCACTGATGGCTGCTCTTGAGGACACCGTTGACTTCAAGGGAGTTTCTTGGGCGGGTTGCCATTCATTCCCTTAAGGGTAATAGTTCCAGAAACTC
>JAYUOQ010000420.1:0-7902 GCA_043760685.1 Armatimonadota bacterium
ATGCTCCATCATTACTTATCGGAGTAATTTCGATTGACGAGAGTTCTATGGGAGTGGAAATCATCGCCAGGCCTCGAGTAAAGGCCATGACATTGGAAAGAGAACCTAAAACCTGAAAGGACATCGCCATTTGCTTCCAACCCTTTTCATCTGGTCCAGCCTTATATCGAGTCACAAACGGAACCGTATCATCAGTCGAATTCCTTTCCTGCAACTCGCAATGATGCTCACTAGCTAGTCGATCCATTGATGCCTGCACAATACTCATTTCCTTCTTGTTTTTGGAGGTGAATTTGACTCGTTTAGATTTATCGATGGTCTCGGTAAGGGTCTGAATCTCTTGCTTAGCCAACGCGGATTTAGAGGTAGCTTCAACTTGTTGAAAGTGCGTTAATCCCGTGCTCAATAGCAAAGCTACGCTTGTAAAGAGCACAATCGAACCGGCAACTAGAATTGACCGCTCGAGAGTCTTCAGTGAGTCAGAATTGATCAGCGCGTTACTTTTCATAGTTAGAGACTCACTCGCTTAATAAAGTCGAATTTGATACTAGTTCGGGTCAATTGACTTTGCCGAACCGAGGTTTGCGTTGCCGCCAAGACATTTGTTCCTTTGCTGGCAGAATCAACAAATTCGCGACCGATATCCGGGTTAGCTGCATTGGCCAAAACCTTAATCGTGCACTCAGCGTTTACCACCTCAGTTTGAAATTGTTCAAAGTACATAAGCGTAGGGGCTGAATTGATGATCTTTGTTAACTCGTTCAAATAGCTGTTAGAAAACCGATGACATCGAACAACCATGTCATCCATTTGAATGCTCGGAGTGACTTGCTTAGCCGTCTTTTGCAAACTCTCCTTCCGCTTGATTTGAGTTTCCAAATTCGTTTGAGCAAGCCTATATTTGACTGCCGTTGAACTTCGATTTGCTAAAAGCACTGGCAAAACGAACGCCCCAAGCAAAAGAATGAGCGCCAAAGCGACAACCTTGCGGTAGAAGGTGCCCTCAAGGTCAACACGTTGTGTCACCCACGCATCCAGCAGGTTTACTTCAACGTTGATTGTTTTTACTTTATGCTGCGCGGACCCAGTTATATTCCCTTGCACCATCGGCTTGGCTCCTATTTAGTTCGTTTTGACTCAGACCCGCGAGCGCGAGTCCCATGACGATTGTGTATGCCTCTTGTCGATTCGACACATTGGCAAAAGTTTCTTGGTTAAATCGAGTCATCATTCCCGCAATTGGTCTTGCAAACTCAATTCGTAGTCCCAATTTGCGCTCCAAGTACGTGGCAAACCCATTAAGTCCAACTAGACCACCAACCAGAATGGCCTGGTCGAGGATTCCCGCGTAGCTCCGCTCAGGGTGGAGAGATCGGAAGTATCGCATCAACCGCCAAACTTCCTTTGTTAACTTCTCTAACTCAGAGGTTAAGTTGACGAGGGCAAAAGAGTTTTCAAATGGGACGGTTAAGATTCCGTTTTCGTTCAATTTTGTAAATGGATCATGGAGCATCATCTCGGCGTCTTCGGAAGTGACATTGAGCGCCTGAGAAACCGCATCATGGAACATTCCGGAACCAAACTTAACTCCCCGAATAAATTGAAGTTGTTGATTTTGAACAACGTACATGTGGGTGTTAGTCGCACCAAAGTCAATAATGGTCAGAGACGCATCTCGCCAAAGTGCCGACTTTCGATTAAGCTTTCGCTCGACAATTCTTAATATTGCTTGAGCTTCAAGTTCAGCTCGAATAGGCGTGATTCCCGCGTTTAGGATGGCCTCAGCCCGACTGTCTACAATCTTTTTCGGTACCGCCACAATAAGCGATTGAACGTCTCGGTCGTATCCATCGGACATGCGAGAGACTTCGATGTAAGCACTCTCTAGGGGAAAGGGAAGGTGTTTTCGAACTTTAAACTTAGCCGCTTCTCTGAGTTCGGCACCTTCAAGATCCGGCAGGTGGACCCATCGAAGGACCGCCAAGTTGCTGGGAATGTCGAATACTGCGGTGTCACATTCAATGGAGTTTTCCGCCATGTATTGTGCCAGCTTCTTTCCAAATTCCTTCGGGTCAACGATAACGCCATTCTTTACGCCCGAATCAGGATTCGTAAATGAACCGGCAGCCTGGATGTCAATTCGGTCTCCGGATTGATTGAGGAGCAAAACTTTAGTAGAGCGTGAACCAAAGTCCACGCCAAGAGATAACTTGCCACTTTTTCCAACATGGAATGAGCTGGAAAACATCTAGGCGGCTTGAACCTCCGAAAAGTCATCCGTTGGCTTGGTCCAAAAGTCAGCGTACATCTCGTCAAGTTCGCCGGCCGAAAGAATCGATTTGAGCGCCTCAACGACTACTGGATCAAACTGGACGCCCGCACCTTTGGACATTTCGCCCATGACGTGCCCCATGTCCATAACTCCTCGGTAAGGTCGTCGGCTACTCATCGCGTCGAACGCGTCAGCAACACAAACAACTCGTAAGGAAAGTGGCAATTCACCACCCTTAAGCCCGTCTGGATACCCACTACCGTCAAGCTTCTCGTGGTGATTTCTAATAATAAGGAGCACACCTTCGCTCAACATCAATGGTCGACAAATTTCGTAACCAATGACCGGGTGAGTTCTCATCGTCGCGAACTCTTCGTCTGTTAGTCGGCTGGGTTTATTCAAAATGTGGTCGGGTACACCGATCTTGCCGATATCGTGAAGAATGGTTCCGATTCGCAATTCTTCGAGCGCGTCAGGAAGGAGCCCTAACTTCATTCCAATTAAGACCGATAGGTCGCAAACTCGTTGTGAGTGACCTCGGGTGTACTCATCTCGGGCTTCAAGCGCGGTTGCAAGCGACTCAAGAGTTCGAATAAAGGTCGCTCGTGATCGTTCTTCCATTCGAGCGTTATGGACTGCATTTGCCAACAGCGACGAAAGACTTTGCAAAAGATCAAGCTCCTCTGCTTCCAAAGTGACATTTTCCTCGGAGTTAATAATGGTCATTGCTCCAATCATCAACTCAGAGTGAGCAACGCCAACACCAGAAAATTCTCGGTTAACCAACGGCAAACAAAAAGCTGACTTGACCGGCAATCCGATCCCGTCACAATCGATGTATTCGCCATCCTTTGCCGTCATCGTAATGGGCTGACCCGTTTTGGCAACGTAACCCGAAATGCCTTCACCCATGGTTACAACAACGGGGAACTCAAAATCGCCCTTAACTCCATATGCTGCTTCGGTCAAGAGGACGCTGTTGTCTTCTTCGCAGGTGAGAGAAACAGTTCCCGCGCTAGCTCCAAGATCATTAACCGCCGACTTCAAAGTACTAATAATCAGGGACCTCAAGTCGCCAGAAAGGGACATGTTGGATGCGGTATCCATCAAAGTTGTGAGGCGACGATCTCGATCTCGCAAGATTCGATCCTTGGTTTGAAATTTTGAAAAAAGGTAACCGACAAAGCCCGTGCCCATCATAACCGAGCTTGGGACGATGCAAGAAATCAGGTCTCCCGACCTAAGACCGCTGTAACTAACCATGACCATTGCCGCCAGGGTAAAGACCAGCGAACGCATGGCTCTAGCAGTGCTGAGGCACTCGATCAAGACAATCGGAATCGAAATGAGCCACAAGGTCCCTAACTGATTCGGATAGAAGGAACTTGCAAGGCAAAGGCTGGCTAAATCCAACAGCCGAAGAAGCCCAGGATAGAGATTTCCGCGAGACTTATATGTGTCCAAGCTACGAAGGCCAAAGTGAGCCCCAACTCCAAGCAAACTCGTAACCGCTAAAAACACTCCTAAAGCGACTGTTCCAACTTGATCAGCTTTATTGACGATCGGTTGGGAGGCATAGATGCCAGCAAACAACACGATCAACCATCTGAACTTCAGATACTGCCGATCCGCCTGGTATGCAAGAAGCAGACTTCTTCTCATCGTTGGTTCCCCTCAATGTCCTGGTAAAAATACATGGATTCGTTAATTTGATGATCGGCAGAATGAACGAATCTCTTTAGGTTTGGTAATTACCATTGGCCGGGGAGCCAGTAACGGTTCCCACCGTTTGGGTTGGCAACAAAGTAGTTGTCATAGTTCACTACTAGGTCCTTTCTACATTTAGAAAATTCAACGCCTGAGATTGAACCATTGATGATCTTGCAGTTAGCATGGACTTCGTCCTTACAAATGACGAATGCATCGCTGGTATTTCCTGAGAAAGTCACCTTACCAGTGGAAATCACAACTAGGCGACCAAGCGTACTCAGAAGATCGGTTACGTCATCCAAATTGACATCTCCATCGACAAAAATTGTGATTTCTCCAGTCGTAGTGCCCCTAATTGTCAGATTGCCTGTATGATAACGGAGTTGACTGCGTGCCCCAATACTAAGATTTGTAGGGTTATTAAGGGTGATATTTCCGGACGTAGTCACGGTGGCATTCGCCGCGTAAACTGTCTTGTCAAAGGTAATTGTCTGCCCAGGCTGTCGTCCAAAATATGCCCCAGTTTGGCCAGCGACTAATGGTGGCGTGGTCGCCGGGCAATATATGTCTCCATTCAAAGTCATTTTCCTTGCGTCAATTGTTCCGGCCATATACACATCTCCGGTTACACCAAAATCATTGTCCGGCGAAAAAATGGTTGTGAAGAACAAGCCGAATTGGCAGGGCTGAACAGTTGCTCGGTTGCCGACATAGAGCTTGGTTGTCCTCGATTTGCCATTAAGAATTCCAGTTACTGTGATTTGTGTGCTGGTTGAGCTATTCCAAGCTCCATCGGGACTTGCGTTTACAGTTAAGTCAATTCCATTGACTGTTTTCGAAAAGCTCTGAGTCGTGCCAGCTAAAGCAACAAGATCCTCAACCACGAATGCTCGCCCTGAATCTACGCAGTACTGCCATTTAGCTTCGCGCTCAGCTTGATTCTGTTTATATACTGCCATTCGGCTGAGATCAACCGAGGCGGCAATAATGGTCGTAATTGCTGCAATCAAGATCACAACAACAATCATTACCATCGCTCGTTTCTGACGCTTCAATAGGCACTTCTCCAAAAAAATCGTCGGCTAAGCGTAATAGCCGGAATCTTGTTTCCAAGGTTGCCAGAAAAGCCTTGAACCGCAGAGTTGGGATTGATGCTAGTATCGATCGCAATTTGGACGTTGGTCGACAAATTTGCCGCATTGTGCGAAAAAGTCACCGTGCCTGGAATATAAATCTTCGGTGTTGAACCAGTCAAATAGCTCCAATTCGCATCAATATCGCCTATAACAATATTCGAGTCGTCTGTTCTATCCGCCCGATACCAATATTTTCCCGCCGCACCCAGGGAAAAAGGTCTTGCCGATGGAATGAACCAAATGCGTTTGCCCGCCGTAAATTCTTCCTTCAACAATTTCGAGACACCCGATGGCTTGTACTCTTCAAAAATCCCGTCACCATCTCGGTCGGTACCTGCATCGGGCATTGTACATTTCAGGGCAGTTGCGGTTCCGATCGTAACGCTCGTACATGAAATCGCATTGGAAGTAACGTCTGAGATGGCTAACATCAGATCCTTGGTCTGCTGGTAGGTGTTGTATTTGGTAACGGAGTCGCCCGCCCGAATTGCCACGAATGCATAGAGCGTGATAGTTGAACCAATCACTGCTACCATGAGCGACATAGTAAATATCATTTCAATGAGGGTCGCTCCTCGGATTCTAAACATCTGGACCTCGCAAAAAGAGCTCGAAAGTCATCGTGTCGTTAAAACTTCTGGTTCCTCGTACTTCTGGCCAAGATGCCGATATTTGGACTCGCGTAATGTTTTTGCTGACAACCTTCGTAAAGGTTTTGGTAACTGTGACCGTCCGTGAACCCGGAAGAGTGAAAGCGTAGTTTGAAGTCCCATTACTCGGAAGAGAATTTAAAGCTCCAGACTTGATTTCATCAATGGATGACTGGAGATTCGCTTGAACTAAAACCCGTCGTTGCGAGTAATCGATCATTTGGGTCGAAAACGAGAGCGAGTTTGTAAGCGTTGCCGTGCAAATAAGCACAAACGACATCGCGACAACGATCTCGATATACGTCACTCCTCGCCTGCGATTGCGCAACCTCACATGTTAGGTATTGGCTTGAAATGAAAAACCCAGTAGGTTTGCGAGGACGATGACGCCCATGAAGTTTCTCAATTACTTCACGAACCTTTTCTGCAAACAGTCAACTGACGACTGCAAACTGGAGTTTGGTGCCGGGGGAGGGACTCGAACCCTCATGACTCTCATCAACGGTGTTTGAGACCGCCGCGTCTACCATTCCGCCACCCCGGCAGGAAGTCTTGAATAGACTTGAGATAATAATGTACCCCGTCTCGGTAAACTTGTTCCGTGCTTCTTTCTGTCTCGAATGTCAAAAAGGCATTTGGACCTGACCAAATCTTGAAGGGAGTTACCTTTCGCCTAGACCCCCGTGAGCGGGTTGCCCTCGTCGGACGTAATGGAGCTGGAAAAACCACACTCCTAAAAATACTTACTGGACAGTATGGACCGGACTCAGGAAACGTCATGCTCAGTCGAGGTGCCAAAGTTGGGTACCTCAAGCAAGAACAGCCGGTAACAATGGGGCGAACCGTCATTGAAGAAGCCCAGTCGGGAACTGAAGAGCGGCTCGTGCTTCAAGTTCGGTTAAGAGAACTCGAAGAAATTATTCAAAACGAAAAAGCAACTCCCGAAGATCTTGAAGAATATGCTCTGGTTCATGAGCACTTTCTGGATTCGGAAGGTTATTCCGTCGAACGAGACGTTCGGACTGTTCTAGTACGCATGGGCTTTGAAGAGTCGGAGTTTGACAAGAAAACTGACGCACTCAGCGGTGGAGAACGAACGCGATTGGCAATCGCCCGCTTGCTCCTCGAAGAACCTGACCTGCTCATCCTGGACGAGCCGACAAACCACCTCGATCTCCAAGCTACGGAATGGCTCGAAGGTTGGATTCGGGCCTACCACGGCACAATTTTGCTTGTCAGCCACGACCGAATCTTTTTGGAAGCAACGGCAGAGCGAGTTCTGGATATGAACGATGGAACAGTCCGGGCTTGGCCTGGTCCATTTGTAAAATTTCTCGCTCTGAAGGAAGAAGACCAGGAGCGACTTGCGGAGGTCGCCAAACGACAAGAGCAAGACATTGCTAAGTTAGACGAATTCGTCCGACGGTTTATGAATAGTCAGCGGACTGCCCAGGCGCGAGGGCGACTCAAGCTGATGGACAGGCTAATCACGGAAAAGGTCCAGATCGCCAAGAATGACAAGCAGATGGCGGGTGGTTTTGGAAAAATCCAACGATCAGGGGATATTGTCTTGGAGACTAAGAAGCTGAGGGTTGGCTTTGGCGATAACGTTCTTATCAAGGAACTGGACTGGACGGTTCGATTTGGTGAGCGCTGGGGTGTTATTGGCGAAAACGGCTCCGGTAAATCGTCACTCATTCAGACTTGCATGAACTTGATTGAGTCGTTGAGTGGTCAGCACCGGTTGGGTAGTGGAGTTGTAGCAGGATACTTCACCCAAGATGCCAGCGATCTTGATCCGGAAATGTCTCCGATTGAGACACTAACAATGGAAGATGGGATGGGCGTGCCCGAAGCGCGAACGCTGCTCGGGCGTTTCTTGATTCAAGGTGACGATGTTTATAGACCGGTTAAAACGCTTAGTGGTGGAGAAAAAAACAAACTTAGCTTGGCACGATTAACTAATCTGAACCCGAATTTGTTGGTGCTTGACGAACCGACGAACCACCTCGATATGGCTTCGCGAGAAGCCTTGGCGAATGTCATTAAGGACTTCAAAGGATCCCTAATTCTGATCAGCCATGATCGGTACTTGTTAAGTCAAATCACCGATCATACAATTGATATAAAAAAG
>JAYUOQ010000421.1:0-3033 GCA_043760685.1 Armatimonadota bacterium
GTCCGCCGGGACACGATCGGACGTTTATTCACTGCCCGGGCACCAACGATACTTTTACTGCAGCCGATGTGCCCGATTCCGCACTCGTAGAGGCTTCGCATTTGCACTTCGGTTATCCGCCCCTCATGGCTGCGATGAGTGCCAATGACGGAGCAGAACTGGTCGCATTATTTTCCCGTGCCCGTTCATTCGGCTTGACTACATCGCTAGACATGAGTCTTCCCGATCCGGCATCGAAACAAGAACAAGTTAACTGGGAAGAGTTACTGGTTAATGTCTTACCATTAGTCGATTTGTTCATGCCAAGCGAAGATGAGTTGGCTTACATGCTTCCCGCAATCGGGTCTGAAGTTCCGGTTTTGGCGGCTCATTGCCTATCTTTGGGTGCTGGAACCGTGGCGTTGAAGTGTGGCTCGTTGGGTGTTTATGGCATTGGGCAAGATCGCGTCGGACATTGGCAACCATGCTTTCCTGCTGAAGTCGTTGGTACGACCGGATCAGGCGATGCGACGATTGCTGGTTTCCTCTATGGTCGATCAATCGGACTTTCGTTTACCAAGTGCCTTGAGGCAGGGTGCGCGGTTGGCGCTTGTTGTGTACAAGTCGCTGACGCGGTCAGTGGCATTCCCAGTTGGAATGATGTCAAGAGTCAATTTCAACTTTAATAGGAGCGCCTCGACGACCAAAGACACGATGCGTTTTCGCTAGACGTAGAAACAATTAAGTGACAAAATCGGCGGCTAAGAAACGTGTTGTGATCATTGGGGGTGGCTTTGGAGGTCTGTATACCGCTAAAGCACTCGCCGGAAAGGATATCGACGTTCTCCTCATCGACAAGAAAAATCATCACACTTTCCAACCCCTGTTGTATCAAGTTGCAACCACCGTATTGTCGCCCAACCAAATAGCGTCTCCGTTAAGGCATATTTTAAAGCGAGCAAAGAATATTGAGGTTCTACTGGGCGAGGTAGTCGGTGTTGACCTTGAGAATCGAACTATTCGGTTAAGTGATGATTCCGAAACATCCTTTGATTTTTTAGTTATGGCAGCCGGGGCAAGACACTCGTACTTTGGCAACGATGAATGGGAAGGAGACGCGCCTGGGCTCAAAACTATTGAGGATGCCACTGAGATTCGAAGAAGAATCTTGACTGCATTTGAGGACGCCGAACGTGAAGCCTTCTTGACCGGAAACCATATTCCCGTAAATTTCGCCATCGTTGGTGGAGGTCCGACTGGGGTTGAACTCGCAGGCGCCATTGCCGGAATTGCGAGACAAGTTTTAGTGAACGACTTTCACACAATAGACACCACCCAGGCCAGAGTGATGCTATTTGAAGGAACGGACCGATTGTTAGGATCCTTTGCGCCAGACCTATCGGCAAAGGCAGAAGAACAACTTGTTGAGCTAGGGGTCGAGGTCCACACTAACAGCCTTGTCACGTCGATTGAGCCAAACAGAATCAAGGTAGGAGAAAGTTGGATTCCGGTAAGAGTCACCCTATGGGCTACGGGCGTGGCAGCATCACCGCTCGGAGGACTCCTTGCCGCCGAAACCGATCGGGCTGGTCGAATATTAGTTCGCCCGGACTTACGAATACCTAGCAAAGACAACGTCTTCGTGATCGGAGATATGGCATCTCTAAGGGACACAAAGGGCCGAGTCGTTCCCGGTTTAGCGTCTTCCGCAATGCAAATGGGGAAGGCGACAGCCAAGAACATTCTTCGATTGATGCGAGGAGAGGCTTCCGTTCCGTTTACTTATTTAGATAAGGGAAACATGGCTACGATTGGGCGCAACAAGGCAATTGCCGAAATCGGGAAAGTGCACTTGTCGGGCCAGATTGCTTGGCTTGCTTGGTCTTTGGTTCACGTAATGCTGATGGTTGGATTCAAAAACAAGGTTCTTGTATTGTTTGAATGGATTTGGAGTTATATATCCGGTCAAGGAAGCGTTCGGTTGATTACCGGAAGTAGTGAACCGAAGTAAGTTCGGTTGACGACCAAACTCACCCGGAACCTTCATCATATTCTCGGTCAGGCTAGTTTCTATTTTTTGTTGTCTGGCAAGGCAAAAGCATAGAATCGATCGCCAACTTTGGTTCCTAGCTTGCCTCCACCGCCAGCCGCAATGACCACGAACTGCTTTCCATTAACCATGTAAGTGCTTGGCGTTGCGTAGCCGCCAGCCGGAAGTTGATACTCCCAAAGGAGCTTCCCGTTTGATTTATCGTAGGCGTGGAACTTCTCGTCCATGGTCGCGCCAATAAAGACCAGCCCACCGGCGGAAACAATCGTGCCGCCAAAATTTTGAGTTCCAGTCGGGGGAATTCCCTTTGCCTTCAACGCAGGATGTTCTCCAAAGGGAATTCGCCACGCAAACTCTCCGGTATTCAGGTTGATGGCGGTGAGATTTCCCCATGGTGGCTTCACCGCCGGATAACCCTCTTTGTCGTTGAAGTACGTGTAGTTGTCAAGATCAAATCCCCCGATACTGTTCGGATTCACTTTGCAGAGAAACGGGGCATTGTTCGTGTTGAGATAGAGAAAGTTTGTTGTCGGATCAAATGAAGCTCCACTCCAAGTCGCTCCGCCATGAAATCCTGGTGAAACCAAACTACCTTGGAGGCTTGGAGGAACATAAGGCAGCCCGGCTCGAGACTTCCGGAACACTTCAAGCGCATATGCGTGAGCTTCGGGTGAGATGTTGGTCAAACTATCTTCGGTAATCTTCACCGGAGATAGCGCTGGCGGCTTGACCGGTATTGGTTGAGTTGGCCAAGCCTTTTCGCCGGGCAGGTCTGATGGAGTGGTCGGAACCTCTTTGACTTCGTAAAGCGGCTTGCCCGTCAATCGATCAAACAAGAAGACATATCCCGTCTTGGTTGGTTGAGCAACCGCATCAATCTTCTTGCGGTTTCGCATGATCGAACACACTACGGGTGGACAAGGCAGATCGTGATCCCAAAGATCATGATGGGTGGTTTGGAAATGCCAGATTCGCTTGCCGGTCATCGCATCAAGGGCAATCGT
>JAYUOQ010000422.1:0-23328 GCA_043760685.1 Armatimonadota bacterium
CTTTAACCTTCGAGGAGAGCATGTTGAATTGGCACTTTGGCGAAAGGACTACAGTGAAGCGTTCAAATGGCTAAAGTTGTATTTTGAAGGGAGTGGTCATGGTGAATCGGTATCGGTTGGTGGAGCCGAAGAGAAGCGAATCTGGTACTGGTTCCTATTGATACAGAATGGCAATGTAAAACATGCCGAGAAAGTTAAATTCGATCTCTTTCAGGGTAAAGTTCGCATGCCTATTAACCCCAAGTATATGGACCCAACGGCCCTTTCAAAGAATTCGTTTGCTCAGGTGTACATGTATATGGCTGGTTATTACAACGGCACTACAAATTCTTACCGTTCTCAAAAGTACATTCAATTGGCAAAGCTAGTTGACCCCAGCGTAAAGATTGATCCAAATTTTTCAAAGATGGCAACAATGAATGGCTATAAGGATGGAGTTCCAGGCAGGCAAGAACTTTCCGAACGGTTTCCAATGTTGGATCACACCTTGTTTCAGAAGCAACTTGGAAAATCATTACGAATTTATTAGGATTCGCAGATCAACAAGTTGGAGTGAGAGTCTGCGAGTACTTAGCCGGAATGCTTTTAATGCAATTCGTCATGAAGTCCTCAGAGTCATGGCGTGGGGATAATTTAGTTTGGATAATTTGAAGACCTGCGATCCCCTG
Source organism: Armatimonadota bacterium (assembly GCA_043760685.1). Lineage (GTDB taxonomy): Bacteria > Armatimonadota > Fimbriimonadia > Fimbriimonadales > Fimbriimonadaceae > Fimbriimonas. The sequence goes on from JAYUOQ010000422.1 coordinate 669, forward strand.
CCTTATCATTGTTGGGGCACGATAATCTACCTCGCCAAAAGTGATGATCGTGGCTTATCAGGTCGAGAGTATGGGCGGGAGTTGCCTAGAATTGTTTTGTAACCTCGACATTACATTCGCCGAACAAATAACCTCCGATTTGACTCCCGCTGACGTCGGCTCCTTAAGGGTCGAGGTCTCGAAAATGGTTGCGCTGGCGTTGGTTCGTCCCTTGTGGACGAGCCGTTTTAGTTTTAGGATGCCGCCAGAATTCGCAATAGCTCAATTGCAAATGTGGTGTAAGATCCTATGAGTGCTCAGCTAGTTAAACTGTAGAATTAATGCCGGCTGGAAGCCCGCGCTCCATGGGGATGTCAGAAGCCAGCAGGCAAAAAAATTTCTTCGTGAACCATCACAACCAGAACGGATATGCCTTGACTCATGCAAAACTGGAAATGTGGTGGTTTGCCGAACAATGAGGTTTGTGCTGCTGGCTTTTTTGGTAGTCAGTTGTCTGAGTTGTTCGCGTCCGGCATCCTCCAAAATCTCGCTGCGAATCGCTACATGGTCAGGGGCGGGTGAGGACAACGAATACTACAGGCTTGTTCAACAGATTTATCGGGATTTCGAAGCCGAGAACCCCGATATTCAAATTCAAGTTGAGAATATGCCCAGCGACTATGTCGCCAAAATGATGCTTAGCCACATCGCGGAGGTCACTCCTGATGTCGTTGTTTTGGATGCTGCTAGTTCGGCGTTGTTTATGAAAAATGGGGTGCTGCAGGACATCTCTGGGTATCTAGCCAACGACAAAGACCTGAGTCGCGACCAGTTTTTTGAGAACACGTTGTTAGCGGGGACTTACCAAAACAAGCTGATGTCGATCCCGGTGGACTTCACTCCGATGGTGATGTATTACAACAAGGATCTGTTTGACGAAGCGAAGGTGCCGTACCCAAAAAATGGTTGGAGTTTTCAGGAATTTGAAGCTACGGCGGCAAAGTTGACCGCGGGACTTGCGGCGAAAAAGAAGAAAGGGTTTGTGATGTCGACTTGGATGCCGGGTTGGGTGATGTGGTTGTGGAATAACGGCGGAAACGTTCTTGATTCGACCGGAACCAAGGCAAGTGGCACGTTGGATTCGCCTGCCAACGCAGAAACGATTGGCTTTTTGAAAGGTTTGGTTGACAAAGGCTATGCGCCAAAGCTGGGCGACATCGCGGCAACTGGTGTTGACCCCTTTGCGAACGGGGATGCGGCGATGCAAGTTACTGGTCATTGGGCGATTACCGGATTCAAAAGCGCAAAAGGGCTCAATTGGAAACGACTTGGGATTGTTTCGATGCCGACTCAGTTAAAGTCTCCGGTGACGGTTTATTACGAATCTGGCATGGGAATTGGCAATCGATGTAAGAATCCGGAAGCAGCTTGGCGATTTATTAAGCACTTTTGCAGCTATAAGAATCAGCTTCGATACAATTCGTCGGGCATTGCCATTTGCGCTCGAAAAGATGTTGCCAAAGAAAGGGCGGTTGAACCCATCGAGAGTGAATTCCTGCAATTGGTTTCTGGCGCTCGTCCGCCGACAGGAGCTCAAGTTGAAGGGTATTCCTTTGTCGAGCTACAGGGTCGGTCGATGATGGAGAGCGTTTTGAATGGTCGGAAGACCCCTTCGGAGGCTCTGCGAGAAATGGCGAGCCGCATTGACCAGGAGTTTGCCAAATGAGCCTGATCAAACGAGAAAATCGAAATGGTTGGCTGTTTGTTGCTCCGGCGACCCTGCACTTGCTGTTGTTTGCGATTTTGCCGATCGGATTCACACTATATTTGAGCTTGTTTCGGTGGAAGCTATACCAGCCATCGAAGACCTTTGTTGGAATCAAGAATTATCTCTATTCCTTTCAAGATCCGGCGTTTTTGAACGCATTGTCAAACTCGTTGAAATATGCGATTGTCGCCGTTCCTAGTGGGGTTATTGTTGCCTTGGCGATTGCGATTTTGCTCAACCAAAAGATGCGACTCAGTTCATTCTTTCGGACGATTTACTACCTCCCGGCCATATCGAGTGGCGTAGCGATTTCGATGATCTGGATCTACATATTTTTGCCCGAGACCGGGTTGCTGAATTCGATGCTTTCGGCGGTTGGGTTTACGAGTGTGGACTTTTTGGGCAAGACGGAGACTGCCTTATGGTCGCTGGCATTTATGTCGATATGGATCGGTTTAGGACCTAAAGTTGTTCTTTTCATCGCCGGTTTGATTGGAGTTCCGCAGACGTTGTACGAAGCAGCGATGCTTGATGGTGCGAATGGCTGGCAGTCATTTCGGCACATTACTATGCCGATGTTGGTGCCGACTTCACTGTTCGTGGTTGTGACATCGACGATCTCCGCGATTCAGGTTTTTACTCCGGTCTATATGATGACGAAGGGTGGTCCGGAAGATTCGACGGACGTGGTTGGGTTTCACATATATAACGAGGCTTGGATATCGTTTAACACGGGGTTAGCTTCGGCAAAGTCGTTCATCTTGTTTGTCTTGATTGCTGGGGTTGCGTTGATTCAATTTCGGATGAGCCGAAAGCAGTTGGAGGGGCGGGAATAATGCGGGGGCAGTTTGGGAATTGGGAGAAAGAATTTGGCTTCCTGCAATTCTCTTTTCTTGGACACGGTTGTAACAACCGGGGTCGCTCAACAAGCCTCTTACATTCAAAAGTCAGGGCGAGCGACCTCGGACTTTGGACACATTTGTCCTTTCCAGGGGTCTCCGATTCATTTTCGCTAAAGCTCAATGAATCCGCGACACCCTGGCTACCCGCTGTGACCACTCCGTGGTCGGTTTCGCAATATTTAGATTCATTAATTGCGGGGCCAACAAGGCTTTTTGAATACGGAATCTTTGAAAGGCGACAAGGCTTTATGCTGGCGAGAATGGTATTTGGAGTTTGGAGTTCTAAGGCAGAATTCTCGAGGCGGGGAGGGAATAAATGAAGCGAGCCCTTTCAGCCATTACACTTTGGGCGCTGGCGATCTTTTTGATGGCGCCATTTGTGTGGATGGTCTTGATTTCCCTCCATGGTTCCAAGGAGCCTATTCCGCCTTTGTCCAAGACCATCCCCGAGACGTGGCATTTTGAAAACTACTCTTGGGTTTTGTTTAATCCTTCGCTGCCGGTTGCTCGATTCTTTTGGAATTCCGTCTTTGTTACTCTTACTGTCGTTGTATTGCAGCTCTTTGTTACTTCGTTGGCGGCGTACGCATTCGCTCGACTCCGCTTTCGAGGTCGAGAGCCCTTGTTTGCCTTGTTTTTGGGTTCGATGATGTTCGCCGGGAGTGTTCTACAGATTCCGGTTTACTTGCTGATTAAGGGATTGGGCTGGCTGGATACTTATCAGGCACTTATTGTTCCTGCCCTTGGTTCGTCTTTCAATGTCTTTTTGCTACGGCAATTTATGCTTTCGATTCCGCGAGAGCTGGATGAAGCGGCGAAGTTGGATGGGGCTACAGAGTTCCAGATTTACTCACGGGTAATTGTTCCTCTTAGTAAGGCTGCGTTGGCGACGGCGGGAGCCTTTACATTCTTTGGAGTTTGGACGGACTTTTTTGGACCTTTGATCTATACCAACTCGACTTCGATGCGGACGCTGGAGGTTGGATTGAGCGTGTTTAAGAATTCTTACGGTGCCACGGCTTGGCCGCTCCAGATGACTGCCGCGGTGATCGTGATGGTTCCGCTAATTGTGGTTTTCTTGTTCTCACAGCGGTTCTTCATTAAGGGCGTCTTGTTGGGATCGAATAAGTAGGACGAACCATCTGTTCCGAGTCTTCGTAGTATGCTTTAGCAACCAAAGGAACTACCGATGAGCCCAGATTTAGCAGCCGAATACGAACATCTTAATACCCGGGTTAACGCCATGATAGATCGGGTTGCAGCCTATGCTCCTGACATACAGACTGCCCCAGTTGGCAAAAGCTATTCACCATTGAAGGCAGTTGAGCACATGTATTTGGTGGACAAGGATTATGTGAAACTGCTTGCTAGTTTTGACAAAGGGAAGTTTGCGGGAAAAGCCGGTAAGCCGACTTTCTTTTATCGCTTCATCCTGCGGGGAATGGCCAAACCAGCGAGTTTTGCCGCCCCTACGCTGAGGAAGTTTTCGCCGTCGAGCTCGATGCCGCTGGATGAATCAGCAAAGAAGTGGCGCGAGGCAAGGGCTAAATTAATCGCCCATATGGGGAATTTTGGAGATGACGAGGGTGCAATTAAGCACGCCCTCTTTGGATTGATGAGTCCGCGGGACTTCTTCATTATTTTGGAGAAGCATCAGGACTATCATGACGTTCGATTGCCTAGCTAATTGATTCAAATAAGACTAAACTAGGATTATGTTCCTAGCGTTTCTTCTTGGTGGTCATCTGGTAGCTCATCAGGGAAGCTTTACGATTATTCGCCCTTTTAAGCAGGGAATAAACCTTATTCCGACAAAAGAGGATCTTAGCCAACCAGTTTTTGAGATTAAAGGCAATAACAAAGTTGTCGATATGAAGGGCGTGATCTTTCGCGGTACCGACGCAAACGTCGAGCCGGACCAGCGAAAGGGGCTCGGCATTCGCGTCTCGGGAAACAATATTACGATCAAGAACTTGAGTGTTCACGGCTACAAAGTCGCTCTAATTGCTGAGAACTGCAAAAATCTCAAGCTGATCGACTGTGATCTCAGCTACAACTGGAAGCAGCACTTGGCGTCTACCCTTGAGAAAGAAGACGAGAGCGACTGGATGAGCTTTCATCAGAATGAGAAAGACGAGTGGTTGCGATACGGAGCCGGGGCCTACTTCAAGAACGTTAACGGCTTCGAAGTCAAGAATGTGAAGATCGTTGGTGGGCAAAGTGGCTTGATGCTGATGAACTCCAACAACGGTTTGGTCTGGAACAATAACTTCTCGTTTTTGAGTGCAATTGGGGTGGGAATGTACCGCAGTAGCAATAACCGGATCATGCACAACAGCATCGATTATTGTGTCCGGGGGTATTCGCACGGAGTCTATAACCGGGGTCAAGATTCGGCGGGAATTCTGATCTACGAGCAAAGCAACAAGAATACGTTTGCCTATAACTCGGTGACTCACGGCGGAGACGGCTTCTTTTTGTGGGCTGGACAAAGCACCATGGATACAGCAAAGGGTGGGTGCAATGACAACCTCGTTTATGGAAACGACTTTAGCCACGCTCCAACGAATGGCATTGAGGCAACTTTTTCGCGCAACCGCTTTGTGAACAACCTTATTCGGGAGTGCTGGCACGGGTTTTGGACCGGTTACAGCTACGACACGCTGATCTCGGGGAACGTCATTCAGGAATGCGAGGAAGGCATTGCCCATGAACACGGACAGAACAACACAGTCGACTTTAACAAGTTCAGCGGTAACAAGACCGACATTCACATATGGGCGAACGCCACACAGGACCCTAACTGGGGTTATCCGAAAAATCGTGACACCAAGAGTCGAGATTGGATTATTGATAACAATACGTTTTATGGCTCGTTAGATCGTAAGATTCTTCGGGCGAACCGGACGTCAGGGATTAAGTTTACGGGCAACACTTCGTTTGGCGGGACCTTTGATGTCGCGGATGATGTGACGAACCTTATGATGGCAACCACTTGTCTACATGCGCCAGACAAGACAGTCTTACCGAAAAATGCGGTGGCTACCGATACAAAATTTGAGCCGATGCCAACGCAAACTGCGATGGACGCCTGGAACCCGCGGGATCCAGAAGATGTCTTTGAGAAAGACTCCCCTGAACCCTTGAAGGGAGGTCGAATGCCGTTCCTGGCCGAAGGGAGCCGAGGCAGAAAAACGATTATGGTAGACGAGTGGGGACCATATGATTTTAAGAGTCCGAAGCTTTGGCCAGGACCGATCATGAAGGATGGGTCGCAGAAGTACTCAATCTTTGGTCCGGCTGGATCATGGTCATTGAAGACGGCTGAAGGATTAGAAATCAATGTCAATAAGGGGCAAGTTCCTGGATCGATCATTATCAAACCGAAACTTGGGTCGAGCGAACAAAAGCTGGTTTTGGAATACAAAGGCAAGGCATTTGTTGACTATAAAGGCAATTTGATTAAAGCCGAACAGGCATTTCCGCTGTCCATTCGACGGTTCGATTTACCGATTGATTGGCGAGTGAAGTTTTTTGCGTTTGACGAGAAGACTGAGGACCCGCGAACTCAGTTTGAGGCTTATACGGCGAAGTCAGCTTCGGCAGGACCGGAGGTTCAGAAAACGAAGCTCGACTATTCGGGCTACGGCAAGTATGAGAAAGGGGTGCCGAATAACTACTTTGGAACGATGGCAGACGGCTCGTTTACGATTGCTCCGGGAGAGTATGTGATTGAGCTGACGGCAGATGATGGCGTTCGGGCATGGCTAGATGGCAAGATTATTGTTGATGCTTGGAAGTATCAAGGTCCGACGCTTTATACCGCGAAAGTTCGTCTGGGTGGCATGCACAAGTTGAAAGTGAATCACTTCCAGTTGAATGGGTACTCGGCGTTGCAATTGCGGATTAAGCCAGCGAAGTAGGGATTGCCTGGGCTCCCAGGTTGATCCTTTTCGAAGCTGAAGGAACTGAAAGGTCTGAAAGCTAGTTTGATTTTAAGGATGAAGAAGCGACTTAGGATAATTTTGCCGATCCTTTTTGCGATCTTTTTAGCTTTGTATCACTTTGTGTTTGAACCCAATTCGGATTCACACTGGCTGATTTATGGTCTTATTGAAGGTCAATTCGTCTTTGCTCCAGTTTGTGTATTGGCGGCGCTATTGTGCTTCAAAAATTGGCGGTTTATGCTGCTTTGGTTATGTCTTGGGTGTGTAACTTTCGTTTTGATCGGGCATCCGAGCTGGGGATCTCGGCCTACCGCAGGTGGAAAAACACTCAGGGTTCTTACTTACAATGTCGCGGGTTTTGAAGTTGACAAGCCTGGCGTTTTGAAAGTGCTGAAAGAGTCCAATGCCGATATCATCTGCCTTCAAGAGGTCTGTAAGATTGGGAAGATCAAGCAAGCTGGAGAGGCACTGAGCAAAGAGTTCCGAGGCTACTACTGGGCAGGAGCCTCGACCAACTTGATCTTGTCGCGATATCCGCTGTCGGAACAGGATGTTCTTAAGGTGCCAACGAAGTGGCCGACGAAGGAGTTTCCTAGTGCGGTGGTGGACAGCCCTCTGGGCAAGGTTCGGGTGATGTGCGTCCACATGGAGCCGAGTTGGATTTCTGCTTGGTCACAAGGACTTGGTGGTACAGCCAATGTTTTGAGTAAGGTCTGCGACGACCGCCGAGCCCAAGGTGATCTTATCTTGGCTTCGTTGCGACCGTCGAAGGAGCCAGTTTTATTAATGGGGGACTTTAACGGTCCGGCAGGTTCTGAGTCCATTTTGCGATTTGGCAAGTACTTTACCGATAGCTTTGCGACGACCGAGAAGGGGTTCGGGAACACGATTTTGGCGAAGATGCCGTATAAGCGGATTGATTATGTGTGGGTTCGGGGGTTGAAGCCCATGCAGAGCGAAGTGGTGGATTCGGTATCGAGCGACCATCGGGCAGTCTTGACGGTGGTTGGGAATTAAAATTTTCGTCCCCACCTGACAAGGCTTGTTTCAATTTAAGGCAGTTCCACCCCCTCCGTCTCGCCTTTCAGAAGGAGGAGTTGCTTTAAATTCGGATCGAAAGGCGAGCCACCTCCCCTGGGGTGAGGAGCGTTGGCTATTGAGTTTCCAAAGAGTGTCTATTGAACCGGAGATTTTAGTATTGCCGGCTGGAAGCTTGGGAACTTCGTTCCTCCGCCTCATACTGCTTTACGTCAAGACAACAGGCAGGATGTCGCCGTTTTCGTCGAAGATCATGCGTTCGAGGCAGGTGACGCGATGGTCACGGGCGGTTTCGTCGATTTGGCGGCGGTGGTAGGCGATGATCCAGTCGTCGGTGCCGGGAATCTGGAGCACGGAGTGGTGACCCGCTGAGTTACCAACCATCGGATCACTCTCTAGGACTTTGCCATGGCGGACAAATGGACCAAATGGGGAATCTGATCGGGCATAAGCTACCGAATAGCTAGCGTCACCCCAGGAACCTTCGGACCACATGAAGTAATATTCCCTGTTTCGCTTGACCATGAATGGGCCTTCTACATAGAGTTCGGGCGTGATTTCGTGGAACTCTCCGACGGTGGAGATCATGTCTTCGCCCAGTTCGACCACGATCGCGTGTTTCCATCCCCCGTAATAGAGGTACGCCTTGCCATCGTCATCAATAAAGGCATGGGCGTCGATGGGTTGGGCGCCGTGGTGGTATTCCTTTATGAGAGGTTGCCCCAAGGCATCTTTGAATGGGCCAATCGGAGAGTCGCTGAATGCGACACCAATTCCGGCTCCGTCTCCTGCGGAAAAGTAGAAGTAATAGTGTCCATTCTTAACTGTAATCGATGGAGCCCATGCGGCGCGGTTGGTGCTCCACGGGACGTCTGCGAAATCGAGAATGCGGCCTTCGTTGGTCCAGCCGGTCAGGTCATCGGAGCCGAAAACTTCGAAGAAAGTTTGGTCTTCGTAGGCGGCAGAGAAGGTTGGATAGATGTAGTAACGACCCTCGAAATGGTGAAGCTCCGGGTCGGCATACCAACCAGGGAAAACCGGATTGCTGGGCAAATGCATGAAGACTATTGTGGAAGGTTTTCTCTATGATTCAATTTTTTGACTCACCCCAATATCTAGGTCAAGGTCAAGGAAATCCGGAAGTTGGCTGGCCTGACTGATGTCGAAGGTAACCTGCACAGTGTGACGGTCAGCATTTTGAATGAACATCACGAGCAAATGGTGAGTCAAGGATTCACTATTTTCGAGTCACTTTTTTCGCGAGCCGAAATGGGGAAACTTGATGAGAATCTTGCCGCGTTTGAAGCTGGACTTCAGCGAGAGGGACTCGATACTAGGGAGGTCATTTTTACTCAGAAAATCGCCGAACGTGACGAAAATATCCGAGCCTTTGCCCAACGGGAGGAGTTTGTCGCGCTCTCGACCGCCTTCCTTGGCCCGAATACTGACCTTTATTACAACCAAAAGGTGTATAAGAATCCGAGTGGGACAAAGTCTTTTGGTTGGCATCAGGATGATGCTTATGGGCCGGTTGAGCCTTCGCCTTATCTCACTCTTTGGATTGCGATCAACGACGCGACCCTCGAAAACGGTTGTATTTCTGTTCTTCCTGGTTCGCATCATCAGGGCTTAGTGCCCCATAAGGATGGAGATTTTGGACTAGAGTGTCACAGCTTGGATGATCCTGACCAAGGGGAATTTGTTCCGGTTTCAGCTGGAAGTGTGATCTGTTTTTGGTCGCAATTGATGCACAAGAGCGGACCAAATTTGACGAACGATGTTCGGAAAGCGATTGTCCTCCAATTTTCGCCCGAAGGTTTGCGGCATAAGGCGTCGGAAATGGCGATCAGACCGAAAATATCGATTGCGAGAAACGGATTTGCAGCTTGTCGAACCTAGGTTGGTCGCGGCGACCATAACCTATCCTGCAACACAACCGCATTTGGCGATGCAGGATAGATCGAGGCGACCTTGAAGAATCTCACCTAGTCCTTCTTTTTAGTCGAATAGTAGTCGGAGCTATTGCCCACCGTACAGGCATTGATAGGTTTCTTGAGGTCGCTCGTCAATACCGTTACTTTGCTACCATCCGTAAACGAAACAACTCCAGCAATGCGATAGCGCTCTTCGTTTCGTTTGTACGAATCGCCCTGATCGTAGGTTAGGTATTTGGTGATCAAAAGATCGTTTTCAATCCGCCAGGTCCCGCTTCCTTTTGCACTGCCGAACTTGGTCGCACCCACTTGTCCGCTTGCACTGCTAAAGGTATAGGTGAAAGTTCCGTCGGTCTTGAGATTTAGGGTTCCGCCGTACGAGACGAATGTCATGGTCGAGGCTCCGGTGTAGATGTTTTCCCACTGAAGCTGGGAGCTGTTTCCGTATGAGTAGTCCCCGACTACGGCCGACTTATCTGCGAGCGGTTTTCCTTTTGCCGACGGGCATTTGAACGTCCGCATCATGAGTTCGGCCCAATCGGCGCTGGTTGGGTACGAGAAGCCAGCTGACATTTCGCCTCCGCTAGAAAATCCATTCGTTTCGTAGGTTTGGGCAACTATTACTGGTTGCCACATCGAACCACAATCGATGAGATACACGCTGAAGAGAGTGGAGTATTTTTTGTCTTTCTCCACGCCTTTGCCAAATATGAATTGACAGAACAACCCATCGCCAATGTAGCGACGGAAAACCATTCCGCTCGCTTTGTCGGCAAGCTCGGCGGGAACTCCCTCTTTCCACGCTTTCCGAATGGCATCGCTGAACGAACCCTTAGCGGGAACAGCGGGAAGAAATCGGATTAATCCGGATGTTACGTCGTCGTAATGGTTTGAACGGCAGACATACCATGTGGACTTTTCGTCTTTAACCCACCCCTGGGCAACTTCGAAAGAGAAGTCAGGAGCCATGCCTCCGGTTGAGGCCGGAACTTCCGCTGGTTTGGTTGGGCCAGTTCCCTTGATCATTGTTTCTTTTCCTTTCAGCTTTATTTGCTCGGGGTTTGTACCAAGCAGGTTCTTAAGCATAAGTGCAGCGGAAAGCTTCACCTTTTCAACGTCATCAGCGGTTTTTGCGGCACTAAGAAAGACAACGACAGAGCCGATTGAGCATAGGGCATAGTCGTACGCCTCTTGCTTCTGCTTGTCGGTTGCCTTCAGCACATTTGGTTGGTTGAAATAGTTTTGGAATTGTCCGATTAGCGTAGGAAACGCTTCCTCATCGAGTTCAGAGCCATTTGAAACGCTCATGAGCAGTGAGACCGCGAATGCGTAAGATGCGGAGGCATCGTCGGGAAAGCCTGCCTCCTTTGTCGTCTTGCCGAAGCTCTCAATCAGTTGATTAAAAACAGGTGTAACTGCGTCCCGTTCATTTTGAGTGTCGAACAACTTTTCGATGTAGGTTTTAACGAAGCCATGGTCACTTGATGCCTTGAATGCCGTCGGACTTTTGGACGGTTTTGGGCCAGTTGGCAACCCTTTTGCGCCAACCTGGGTAGCCGCCATAACCAACGGGTTATTCTCGGGTGAGATTTGGGCGTTGCTAACGGCGGCAAGGCAGAGTCCGAGTAAAGCGGCTATGAGGGACTTAGTTTTCATGGTGGTCTTCGCTTGGGCAAATTATGCCTGGTTTGGTGGCTTTTCGGTAACAAATTGAGTGCAAATAGCGACAATGACGCAAAGTATTGCAAGAAGCCCGAGAGAGACTAATAGACTCGATTTGTGGGCGATGAAACCGAGCACTGGTGGACCGATAAGTAGTCCTAAGTAGCCCATGGTTGTCACCGAGCTGAGTGCTAGGTTTGCGGGCATCGCGTCTTGTTTGCTGGTCGCAGTGAAGAGGATAGGGACTACATTAGCCAGTCCGATTCCTACTAAGCCAAAGCCAATGATTGATGCGAACATGTTAGGGACAGTTGCGGCCAGGATGAATCCGGCGGCAGCACAAATGCATCCGCCAAGCATCACGGCTTTACGTCCGAGTTTGGTCACCACGAAATCGCCCGTCAGTCGAACAAGGGTCATCATGGAAGCGAAGGCTACATAGCCGAGACCCGCGTTGTTAATACTCACATTTCTGAAGTCGATCAGGAGCACTCCACTCCAGTCAGTGATGGAGCCTTCACCCATGAAGACAATGAAACAAAGAACACCTAGCAGGAGAACTTTGCCTCGGGGCAGAGCAAACGATCGGGACGGGATCTCGCTGAGCTGCTTGCGATAGGGGATGAGGTTTGGGGTCGCGGCTCCTAACATTGCTACGCACCCTAGAGCGACGGCGGTGAGACTTACAAATGGAGACATGTTGAGGCTAAGAAGGAGAGTTACGCCACCCGCTCCCACGATTTCACCGACGCTGAATAGACCATGAAAGCCGGACATCATGGGGCGTTCGCTGTTTTTCTCGACAATCACGGCTTGGATGTTCATGACGACATCAAGGGTTCCCCCACCTGCACCCATGAGGAACAGAGCCACGGCAACCGTGTAGGTGTTGGTCGCCATGGCAAGCAAAGGAAGGCTGGCACATAGGGCCAGCGCGGAAGCAACGATGACATTTCGACAACCAAACTTTGCGGCTAGTCGACCAGCAAACGGCATGACAATGATTGATCCAAGCCCAACCCAAAGGAGCAAAAGACCTAGACGGCGATCGTCAAGATTTAGATGGACTTTGATTCCGGGAATAAGGGGGGCGAGGGACGAGAAACCGATTCCGGCGATGAGAAAGGCAACTCGAGTCGAGATTTGAGCCGGGAAGTTCTCGTCGCGCGGTACCACTTAGGTTTAGTATCCCTCTTTTCGGGACGTATCAAGTCACCTTTGGGTCTCATGCTCAGGAACGAAGATACTGGTGAGCAACACCTCGAATCTCACTTGGGACGTCCTGCCCATTGTGTAACCACACCATGTCTCAACTTCGTACCTATTTTCATATGTTTGTCTTAGTCAGTGCCATTATTCATATTGGATCTATTACGTCAGCCGCCCAAGTGGAATCACAGGCAGTTTTTGAACAGCGAATGTCAAAGATGTTTGTAGCCGGCGATGTGCCCGGTGCTGGAGTTCGAGTTGCAATTAACGGCAAAGTGGTATATGACAAGGCATTTGGCGTTGCCAACGTGGAGACCAAGATTCCAGCTAAAACTTCGATGTCATTTGAAATAGGATCGCTATCGAAGCAGTTCACTTCAGTCTCAGCGCTAATGCTAGTTCAAGATAAAAGGCTCTCACTGTCGGAAACGATTGGCTCGATTATTCCGGGATTACCTGAGTCATGGAAGTCCGCAACAATTGACCAGATCATGCATCACATGTCTGGAATTCCCGACTACGAAGCAATCGCTACTTATGACTTTTATAATGCCAAAAGGACAAACGCAGAAGTCATAGCTCAAGCGGCAAAGCAAGAACCTGAATTCAAGCCTGGAGACAAGTTTGACTATAGCAATACGGGCTACTACCTCATTAGCATGGTAATCGAAAAAAGGAGTGGAATGAATATGTCTCAATTTTTGAGGCTGCGAATATTTGACAAACTCGGCATGAGATCGACCTATGCCGACCCACCAACTTCTAAACCAATGACCGGTTACCACAGCCGAACGGGAATTCGAGTGGCACAACCGCCTATTTCATGGAGTTCAACCTTAGGTGCGGGTGGAATTGTATCAACACTCGACGACCTGATGAAATGGGATGAAGCGCTCTACTCCGAGAAACTACTCAAAAAAGACCTACTCAATAAGATATGGACTCCTACGAAACTCAATGATGGTATGGAGAACGAATATGGTTATGGTTGGTTTAGTACTCAGTTTCGCGGTGTAAAAGAGCTTGATCACTCAGGTCAAACGAATGGATTTACCTGCCTTTATCGACGATACCCAGAACAACACTGTTCAGTTTGGACCTTCGCAAACACCTATGAGGGTGATGTTGTCTTTGGTATGAGCCGTTTAGCCTTAACTCGATATCTCACTGTTTTGAACTACGCTTTGATTCCGATTCCCAGTGATCCAGACCCAGATCGAACTAAGCGTCATATTGGTTTGATTGCCTTAGTTGCTAACGGTGGAGATGACCTTTCGGCGTTAGCTCCGAGTATGAAGAATCTTGCCACGGATGCACAATTTGAGACAAGGAGAAAGCAGATAAAGACTTTGATGGCAGTATCGGACTCTTATCGATTCGTTCGAAAGGTGAATACTGGCAGCGAAAAGGAAGATTTCCTCTATCGACAGACCAATCCTGATGGCGACAAATATTGGAACTTGCGATTCAACAAGGGTCTTCTCGTAAGGCTCACAGTTGAAAACCAGTAACTCTATGGCTTCTCTAGGTCGATCCAATATCGACGGACTTGGCAGTCATAGAATTCAGACCAGAAGGACCGTTCAAGGATTCCGCCGCATCGCTCGATGGTTCGCCATGAGGGTGGGTTAGCGTCGTCGGCCGTGAGGAGGACTTTGGTGACATTGAGTTCTTTGGCAACCTGAAGTCCGGCGTTGAGGCTCGCGATTCCGTACCTCTTTCCTCGTTGGCTAGGGGGCACATCGTAGCCAATATGCCCGCCTTCGTTGGTGAGGAAGGGTGTGTCGATATTGTGACGAATTCGTACGATTCCGACAATGTTTCCTTGGTCGTCGATGACCCAACGGTGGGAACATGGGACGATTCCTACAGGAAGGTTAATGCCTTTCTCATCATTGTCGAGAGATTGAACATAGGCTTCGAAGTCATCGCGACCTTTGGCGTACCATTCACCATTTGTTGGATCTTGTGCTTCATAGTCGTCCAACATCCTCATGTAGGCGTCGCGGTGGGATTGGTTGATGGATACGACGGTCATGAATGAGTTCAGTATTCCCGAGAAATCAAAATAGCCTTACAATATGAGTAGTGAGCGTTGCCGAAGAAAAACTTAAGTCTTTGTTCTTGAGTCATCGCACGCTAATTCCCCGGTTCTTGGTAGCGGACACGCTCTGGCTTGTTCTGCTGGTTACCATCGATAGCCATATCGAATTGGTTAGTTTGTCAGCTCTATTGCTTCCTTTTTCTGTCATTCTGAATCTTCTCCTCTGCCTAGTGAGCGCGATTCGTAAACAGGGACAAACATGTTCAGTTGCATTCGCGATCGTTTTGGCGCTCCTTTACACCACGACTTTATCCTTGTTCGGTGTTATCACGGTGTGCAATCGGCCCGGACAAGAAAACGCGTATGTCATTACCGGCGGTTATGTGATCGCGATGGGTTCAGGTTTCATTGCCTTCGTTGTGTTTTTTATAACTTGGTTCCTTGCGGCGAAAGACGATTATTTGTAAGTTCTTGTTCGCTGTTGGGCGCAGGCGAATCGGATAACGCTTATGGCTTTGGAGGAGGGCCCTTCTTGTTTGGTTTCAGCAATTTGAATCCGTAGTCGATGGAGGGCGCAAACGATAAGGCATACATGGCCAAGACCCCTTTTTCTGGCAAAGATGAGGCACTTCCACCCAGTCCAGGTCCAAGTAACATAAGTAGCAAAAGAATCAACGACAACGAACCTATCGCGATTATTCCGATACGCATGAATACTCGAGCGGTTTCGTGTTTTGGCGGAAACGCAAACCAAAAGACATAGGTCCAGATGCCCAATACAGCCACGCTCTGGATGAACGGAATTGGGCCAATTGGAATGCGTTCATTGGCCAAAACCATTTGGACCATTCTATAGATCATAAGACCTGCTGGAGGCAAGTATATCCACCCTTTTAGAAGCAGTTGGATTGGTGGTTTTAGCTCAGTAGTCATACCGACAATTCAATTTGGTCTGAATTCATTCTATCCAATCTTTAATTCCCTGATTCCGTTGAGCAATGCGGGACTTTGATGTCATTTTTTACCTGTTTGCAACCGGGATAACGAGTTTAAGCGCGCTGAGGGTGTCGGAGAAGCGGGCGACTTTGACGTCGACTAACCCATTCGCGAGGGCGAATGCACGGATGTGGGTTTCGGTTAATTCCTTTTTACCCTTCAGCCAAACCGCCCAGACTCCACCGTTCGAAGCGATAGCATCACGGGCTTTGGTGAGGTCAGTTAAGTCGTCTTGGGAGGCTAAACGGACGAACACGATGTCAAATGGACCCTCGGAACTTGGTTCACCGGCGACCTGGTTGAGTTCGGCGGGGAAGGAATCGTCAAACTCGCCCCAGGCGGCGTATGTGTGGTTTGGTTTAAGGCCGAGCTTGTCGAGCCGAGATTTGGGGTTCTTGATCGCGTGTTCCCACTTCGCGGCGGCATCGCCGATGTGGAATTCTGCCAGATCGGCACCTTTGACTGCGGTCAAGACTCCGTCGTTGCTAAAGACTCGAGTTAAGTCGGACCATTTCCAACGAATCTTGAATTCGCCACGGAATTCAAGTTCTCCGTCGCCGCAGTGGGCTTTCCCCTCGGAGATTTCGGAGTTTAGTTTCACTCGACAGACGGTTTCGAGACCCATTTTTTCACCATAATTTCTTTTATATTGTGCATAGTCTAGTCAATATTGGAAGTCATTCTCCAACCTTGTTTGGCAAAGGATATTTCAGGATCGCTTCCACCGCGACATCTTTACCCATTGCATATTCCTGATAAGTATTCAAAGCATGAATCTCGGGTGAAATCCATTTTCGGAAATCGTACGATTGTCCTTTTTGCCAGTAGAGGTCCGAAATGACTCCCATTGCTTTTGAATACGGAAGGGTGATTGGAACAGCTTCCCCGATAAAGTTTGGACTGGATCCAGTAGGCTCCCCAACGAATATTGCATCGGTGTCGCGCTCAAGCTCGGTCGCGAAGCATTGAGCAGCTGAAAAGGTTCTTCGCCCCACTATTACAAACAAGCGACCAAGTTCGTTGAATTTGCTGCGAGCTAGTGTACGAAGCAAATGTCGATAGGTTTGGTTGTTACCACCACCATTGTGGCGGAGATCAATGATCAATCGTTCTGCCTTGTTGTCGCTGGCAATCTTTATCAAGTTCTCGGCAAAGGTATTGATCGGCTCATTTTGTTCGTTGGTAACTGAGTTGTATTGAAAAAATAACGTATTCGTGTTTGGTATCATTTCCGCCCAATATGGAACTCGCGACTTTTTGAGCCACAGGATTTTGGAAGAATCCTTTATGGGACTTACTGATGCTTGGTTGGTTTTGTTGCTGTCAAATGTCTCTCGGCTCGTGGTGCCGTCTTCCGACATAAATGTGACCGTCAAGTGGTCTTTGCTTGGAATAATTCCCGCGCCAAAGAGGAAGCTAGTATTTGTGCCATAAAAACTCAAAGCGTTGATCGGCCCCATATCGTTGTCCTTGCTCACCCATTTGCCAAATCGCTTGATGAATTCGTCGCTTGGAATATCGTTGACTGCCACGACTGCTTTTCCAAGGAGCCGCTCAAAACCTGGCTTTGCCCCAAGCACATGAATTCCGTCGTCAAACATTTCTAGGTCGAATGGAGGACGGTTTCCGTCCATCAGGACCCACAGATTGGTATGCCCATCGTTTGCCATTACCATGAGCTTTCTCATCTCCATGAAAACCCTTTCATCTTCCCAATTTGGAATTCCGTCCGAAATTTTTGCGACCTGAGCATCGAATGCCGAGGCAGAAAATTGATTATCGAAGCGGTAATGGATTCTCCTCAACTCTCGATTGAGAAACCAAAGGTCATACTTCAGCCCCTCCGTTCGACCCATCTTTGAAGTATCTTTAGCCGCCGAAATGCTCTCCCATTTCGGATTAGAATGGAGTGGAATTAGGTCAGTATCGACCTGGACATGCTTGATGTCCCGAAACCCAAGTTCGACCGCCTTTTCAAGGTTTGTCATAGCCGACTCTAAGTCGCCTGTTTGAGCGTAACAACAAGCAAGATCATAATGGCAATTGGCAACGAATTTTGGAGATGTAGCACCAAGTTCCATAGCCCGCTTGTACGCTACGATTGCCTCAGGATATTTCTTGCTGGCACCCAACGCCAATGCCTTCCGGTAAACAATATCTCCGTCGGTTGGGCTATCTTTCGCAAGTTGTTCGAGAAGCCCAAGCGAAAGATTTGCCCGCTGCCCTCGCATTGATCTTTTAGCAGCAACAAGTCGCTGTGCCGAAGCAAGGGCCCTATCTTCCCGGTCTTGACTTCTTGCGGAATAGGTTAGGGTACAGACGCAGACGCCCGCCGCTAGAAGGATTCCTATCCTTGTAAGTTGCAATGGAGTTTTCATGATTCTTCTTGTGTCAACTGATACGAATATGTATCGGTATTTGGTAAAAATATACGCATAAATTTTACTAAAGGTTACTCTCGGCATAAAATTGGATATCGGGGACATTACCAAATTGGGGCCGCAGATGGGCCACGGTGTCTTTTTGTAGGGGAAACACCGGGCCATTGACAAAACTTAGATTTGGCTTTTCTTCCTCCTTCTCAAAAGACAGATTGAGAGAGTCGCGAGAGACAAGACCGTAGCTGGCTCGGGGACGGGCATGAATGTCATATTATTCGGGTTGATGAGGTTTCCGCCTGTGGCAAACTGCCCGATGTATGCTCCGGTCGTACCGTTGTAGCGTAGGACCTTACTGTTATTGAAGCTGCTGACATAGACGTTTCCGTCTGAACCAATGAGAGTTCCTACAGGACCGTCTAGATCTGAAGAAGTCGCAAATGTACTGACAAATACACCGGTTGGATCATATTTTCGGATGCTATTGTTGCCAAACGCCGTAACAAGCAAGCTACCATCGCCCAAAAAGTTCAATTCAGTGGGATTCAACAACGAGCCTTCAAAACCAGCATAGCCACCGAGCCATGCTCCGGTGGTCGCATCTGCCCGAGCAACTCGACCGTGTCCACTGTTTGAAAGGAACATTTCATTCCCGCGCCAAGCAAGACCATCTGGCTGATCAAGATTGGCGTTGGTGACGAAAACTCCTAATGAAGTGCCTGTCAACCCATTGAAACGCCAAATAGACTTGCCATTCCACTCGGAGACGTATAGGTTTCCATCGGGTCCGAAGGCGATATGACCAGGGTTATTCGTCCCAGGTAGCGTTGCGAATACTCCGATAAATGCCCCCGTTTGCCCATTGTATTTGAGGATTTGCCTCGTGCCTTCGCTGGCGACAAATAAGGAGCCATCCGCGCCGTACGTAATTCCAAATGGATCATTGAGCCCACCACTACCTGCGGTTACGAAGTCACTCTTGAAGGCCCCAGTCGCTCCATCAAATCGCTTCATCGAGTTATGGACTGAGTCAGTGACGAGAAGGTCAGCTTGTGCTACCGCAAGCTGAGTGAGGGTCAATAGTGCGATCGGAAGCAGTCCTCTTATCCCTGCCCGACCTTTCTTGCGAAAATAATTCATAGGATTTGTCCTTTGTGATGGCTCACTGATGTGACTCCATTGGTAAAATTATAATACAAATTTTTACCAATTTAGTGAATCGGTCAAAATAACTAGTAAATGTTGAAGTCCAAGCTCGTACTAAATGCAGATCAATGGCGGGCGATGAGTTCTGTTCCTCGGTGGTCAATCATTGGCTGCCTCAGGGCAGGCGGACCACAAAGCGTTTCGGAGATATCAACCGAGCTCGGAATTCCTCCAAAAGGACTTTATTATCACCTCCGAGCTCTGACATCGGTTGGCTTGATTGAAGTTCATTCGAATCGAAAATCGACGCGTCAGGTCGAAGCGGTCTATCAAGCGGTAGCGGATTGGTTCTCGTTTGATCCTAGCGAGGAGCATGCCGAAATACAAGGAGCCTATATCAAAGCGATCACCGCAATTTTGGAGGGTACGGCTAAACGGATCCGATCTGCGAACGCTTTGCTGCCCACAAATTCCACGTCGAGGTCGATCATTAAGGTTGAAACTGCCAACGTCTATTTGAGCGAAGACGACCGAATAGAATTGCAGAAGAAGATCGAAGACCTGGCCCTTTGGGCGAAAACGAGAAATCAACGGGAAGGCGGAACAAGGGTGTTATTCGTTGGGTGTACCACTCCGCTCATCGGGAAGCTCGATGAGTTGGAATCACCATGTTAAGAGCCAAGACAATTGGTTAGAGTTGTAGCCGATGATCGAACGGCCGTCGGCAGATACTCCCGTTACATGCTGAAGAGGTCTTTTCAATGAGATCTTTAGGCCCCGTTTGACCGCTTCGTCGATAACTCTTGATGGTCCAACTTCATCGATCCAAACCAATGCTATCGATGTGCTACCTGTCTCCTCGTTCGTGAAAAAGTAGCGGCCATTAGATGAGAGAATCGCATCATTAAGGCTGAGTTTGCCATCTTCGACTGCCAATTTCCTCAGTCCCTTATCTTTTGACCACAGGAACGGACGATGACCATGCTGGGTTGAATACGAGCCAGCGACGACAGAACCGTCAAAATTGCAAGAGTGGTCGTAACTTGCCCATGATGTCTTCGGGATTCCGATTCTGGTGGCTTCCTTTCCGCGTTCCCAAATCATTGCGACCGTGTCAGTGTCATCCCTTTGGGACTTTCCAGTGTGCAGATTTTCGATCAATATATTTGAAACCGGAGGCGTGTAATTATGGTGCGGCTCATAACCAACTTGAATCATGCCGTTTCTGGAAAAGCCCATAAGGTTATGCGGCACAATCGAAATTCCACCAGTATGAGTCCATGTTTTAGTCTGATCGGAAGTAATTGTGTTAATTTTTTCTGCAGTTATAATCTTTTTGTAACAGGCGGTTGTGCCGTCTCCAGAAATCATTGGATACTTAAAGATCACGTCAGTAGAGTCAATGACAAGTGGCCTTTCGTCACCCTTCCACAAACAGATTTTATAATGGCCTGAATCCCTCACAAAACCAACAATGGTCTCACCATCATCTGAAACGCCGGTTGGCTTTGCATGTGAGGTGCCTGGAGGACAAGTTAATTTCCGAATCGAGCCATCCGAATGCCTGACTATTCCTTCGAACTCTTTGCTAATCCCAACGATGGTTTTGCCATCACCCGAGATTGCCTCAGCCAGCATTGGTAACTCGATAAGGTTGGGGCCGACGAACAATAGGGCTAACATTTCAAACATAAATCGATTATAAGTCAAAAACATCGCTGTTCAAAGAAGCATGGGCAACCCGGTTTCGCTTTGCTCATTTCCAACACCACTTCAACCCCGATATGCCTTAAGCCAGTAAACTAGCATTGTCGTCTGCGAATTCACCATGGTTACCAATAATCCTAACGCTCCCATTGGTGTATTTGACAGCGGACTCGGCGGCTTGACGGTTTTGAAAAGTTGTCTGCAGGCGATGCCGAACGAGCGGTTTGTGTATCTTGGCGATACGGCTCGGACGCCGTACGGATCCAAGGCTCACGACACCATTCGTCGATACGGACTGGATTGCGCTCATTATTTAGCCAGCCACGAGGTAAAAATGATCATCGTTGCCTGCAACACGGTTTCGGCCCATGCGTTAAGCGACATTGAAAATGAGTTTGATTGTCCGGTGATTGGGACGGTTGATCCGGCGATTTCGAGTACTGTGCGGGTTACCAAGAACCACCGATATGGGGTCATTGGGACCGAAGCGACCATAGCTGGTGGGGTCTATCAGCGCGGTTTGATGGCCTCGGACCCTTCAGCTCAAGTCTTTGCCAAAGCTTGTCCTTTGTTTGTTCCGTTGGTTGAGCAAGGAATGGTATCGGGTGAGATTGTTTCAAAGGTTGTTGAACTCTACATAGCAGAGTTCAAGGCTGCTGAAGTTGATTCGATCATTCTTGGTTGTACTCACTATCCGTTGTTAGCGGGGGCATTGCAGGCGTTTCTTGGACCGGAAGTTTCGTTGGTAGCGTGCTCGGACGCAGTTGCGGCAGCGGCGGTCGGGTCCTTGCAACTCGGCTCATTGGCTCATTCGGCTGGCGAGCAGACGGTTGAGTACTTTGTGACGGACGCCGCAGATAAGTTCGATAAGCTGGGTTCAACGCTGTTGGGAATCAAAGGCATCCACGCGACGCATGTGGATTTATAGTCGGCATTTGGCAGTTGTCAGTTAGCAGAGAGAAATTTGAGCATGAAAGTTCGAGCGGCAGTATTAGAGCGCATTGGTGGACCCCTGGTAGTTCGTGAGGTTGATCTCCAGGCTCCGCAAGTGGGTGAAGTTCTGGTCAAGATTGCGGCGTGCGGCGTTTGCCACAGCGATTGGCATTTGGTGACCGGTGAGACAAAGCATCCATTACCGGCTGTGCTGGGACATGAAGGCGCGGGGGTGATTGAGGAAGTTGGGCAAGGGGTTTTATCGGTCCGAGTCGGGGATCATGTAGCGTTGAATTGGGCGCCCTATTGCGGCGAATGTTTCTATTGTAAGCGTGGAAAAGTGAACCTGTGCGAAGCGTATGTTGGTCCGATGTGGGCGGGGACGATGCAGGACGGCACCACGAGGCTGTCTGAGAATGGAAATCCGATTTACCATTACTGCGGGTTGGCGTGCCTGGCGGAGTACGTTGTTGTTCCCGCAGTTTCGTGCGTGGAGATGCCGCCATCGTTGCCTCATGAGATTGCCGCCATCATAGGTTGCGCGGTAACAACTGGGATTGGGTCAGTTCTGAACACTGCAAAAGTTGAACCGGGTTCATCGGTTGCGATATTTGGGGCGGGTGGAGTTGGTCTTTCGACGGTCATGGGTGCCGTATTGGCTGGTGCGACGACGATTATTGCGATTGACCGGCATGATTCGAGATTAGAAGCTGCCAAGGAATTTGGGGCAACCCATACTCTGGTCGCAGGGTCAAACACGATTGCTGAGATTCGAGCATTAACCGAAGGTCGCGGGGCAGACTATGCGTTTGAAGCTATTGGCAGTCCTGCGGTTCAAGAGCAATGCTTGGAAGCGGTTCGACCCGGCGGAGAGGTCATTTTTTCGGGTTTGTCAGCGATGGGGTCTTCGACGAACCTACCGGGTGCCGTTTTGGTTCGGCAAGAGAAGACAGTCAAAGGATCGTATTACGGGACGGCGAATCCGCCTCTCGACTTCGTGAAATTTGCAGACTTATA
>JAYUOQ010000423.1:0-7838 GCA_043760685.1 Armatimonadota bacterium
GAAGAGATCCAAAAATTGAATTCAGATAAGAAACCAGGCGCATACGAAAGGGCGATTGACCGATTGCTCGCAAGCGAACGTTATGGAGAACATCAGGCAAGATATTGGCTGGACGCAGTTCGTTACGGAGACACCCATGGGCTTCACGTTGACAGCGAACGGGGCATCTATCCATACCGTGACTGGGTAGTCAGAGCCTTCAACCAAGATATGACTTTCGACACATTTACGAAATGGCAACTGGCTGGCGACTTAATGCCAAACCCAACCCTCGACATGAAAATTGCAACGGGATATGTCCGCATGAACCCCACGACAAACGAAGGTGGAGCAATTGAAGAGGAGTTCCTTGTCAAGAACACTTTTGACCGAGTAGACACAATGTCCACCGTATTTCTGGGCATGACCGTGGGCTGTGCCAAGTGCCACGACCATAAATTTGACCCAATCCCAACAAAAAGTTATTACCAACTATTTGCCTACTTCAATTCAACAAAGGACTCACCCTTTGACGGTAATTTGTTAAATCCCGAGCCCACCATTCTTGCTCCAAGCCCCGATGAAGAACGAGTCATTGAATCCGACAAGGCGAAAATGACGAAAATCGAGGATGTAACGAACATCGATGACGCCAAAAATTGGATCACCGCAAATCGAGTTCCTCCAACCAAGATTGGCGATTGGGAAGTGTCCGATCCCTTTGCCCACAAGAACTTTGACGAAGCATTCGACACCGATGAGAAACCCACCAAATGGAAACCTATAAAAATTGTTCCTGGGAAAGACACCCCGGTCATCGGAAAAGACAATGCGTCAGGCTATCTTAGATCCACAATCACGTCTCCATTTGACGGGGAGTTGGTTCTAAGATTGAGTAGTGACGATGGCATCAAAGTATGGGTTAATGACAAACTTGTCCATTCGAATAAGGTTGCCCGCGGAGTTGCAACCGCCGTAGATGTTGTCAAGATTTCGGTCAAAAAGGGTGACAACCCGATCATCATAAAAATTGTCAATATCGGTGGTCCAGACGGCATCATTTTCAATTCGGGTTCAGACAGAGCCTTCAGGATCGAGGAAGCTTATTCGAAAAAGGACCCAATCCTTATCAAACGGACCTTCCTCTCAGACGGTCCGACAACGGCGACTTCGACACAATATCGGGCATTAGCCGACGAAGTTGCGAAAGTCAGTGCTTCAATTCCTCGCACGATGATTGCCGAAGAACTCCCTATGCCCCGACAGGCCCATGTCCTTCTCCGGGGCGAATACACCCTTCGCGCCGACAAAGTCGAAAGAGGGGTTCCAACGGCATTTGGAGAACTTCCTCCCGGCGCGCCCTTGAATCGTCTTGGATTAGCTCAGTGGTTAACCGATAAGAAGAACCCTCTCACCAATCGAGTTCTAGTCAACCGAATCTGGCAACAACATTTTGGCACCGGAATCGTGAAGACTGCCGAGGATTTCGGTAACCAAGGCG
The DNA here is from genome assembly GCA_043760685.1 of Armatimonadota bacterium. Lineage (GTDB taxonomy): Bacteria > Armatimonadota > Fimbriimonadia > Fimbriimonadales > Fimbriimonadaceae > Fimbriimonas. The sequence continues at coordinate 1,481 of JAYUOQ010000423.1, forward strand.
ACTGGCCGAGCCATCCAGAGTTGCTCGATTATCTGGCAATCAAGTTTGCCAAGGACGGCTACTCAATCAAGAAGCTTCACAAGCTTATAGTAACCAGCGCAACTTATCGCCAGCAGTCCGGGATTTCCGCTAAAAAGGAATTGTTAGACCCAGAGAATCGTCTCCTTTCCCGTGGGCCCCGGTTTCGCCTCGATGCCGAAGTTCTCCGAGATCAAGTCCTACAAGTTTCAGGTCTACTCGTCAATAGGCAAGGTGGTCGCGGATTCAAGCCATACCAGCCCGCAGGACTATGGGAAGAAATCGCCATCGACATTAGCTCGACGTCCAAGTATGTTCAAGACAAAACAAGTGAGATTTATCGGCGATCACTCTATTTGTTCTGGAAGCGCACATCCCCGCACCCAGCAATGATGTCATTTGATGCCCCTTCACGAGAGGCTTGTGTCGTTCGGCGACCAAGAACCAACACCCCACTTCAAGCTCTAATTACCATGAATGAGCCCGCTTTCATGGAGTCGGCTCGAGTTTTTGGCGAGCGCTTGGTCAAGACCAAAAAACCTCCATCTGACCGAATAAAATTCGCATTCAACATCGCTCTTGGACGCGAGCCAAGCAAAATTGAGCTTGCTATCCTCCTTAATGCTGCCAACCGCTACAACGACAAATTCACTCACAATCCCAAGGACTCTAATGATATTGCAATGTCCGGAATGGCACCAGTAACGCCGGGTCTCCCCAAAAATGAAGTGGCAACTTATACGATGATCGCAAGTACGATTTTCAATCTGGACGAATTCCTAACTCAGCACTAACATAAATAGATTTGAATTAGGCTCGAAACCTATTCTTTTTCGCTCAAAAAATCGTAAGATCAGAATAGCGATTTAATTCGTTTTGCGATGATGCGACTTCGACCTATTTTCATTATTTCTTTGGCAACGGCATGTCTTGGCGTTGGACTTGCAACGGGCGGTAATCAGGCAAAAAAGAAACCCGTTCAAACCATCAGAAAAGTAGATTACAACCGTGATGTTCGCCCAATTCTCAGCGAACATTGCTACAAGTGCCACGGTCCAGATGGAAAGGAAGTCAAAGGCGACCTCAGGCTCAGCGATGCCAAAGACGCAACCCGTGACCGAGAGGGAGATTTCGCCATAAAGCCTGGCGACTGGAAGCAGTCTTTGATTTCTGAACGAATCAAAGCTGGCGCAGTTTCTCCGATGCCTCCAAAAGATTCGGGAATGCTTCCGCTGACTGCAGAGCAAGTTGAGATCCTCAAACTATGGATCGACCAAGGGGCAAAATACGACAAGCACTGGGCATTTGTTGTCCCAACCATGCCCCCAATTCCAGCCGTAGACTCAAAAGCAGTCATCCGCAATCCAATCGACAACTTCATTGTCGCAAAACTGGCAAGCAAGAAACTCAAGCAGGAGCCAGAAGCCGACGCCGCAACTCTCCTACGCCGAGCAAGTCTGAGCTTGACTGGACTATTGCCCACTCCAGCAGAAATGAACCAGTTGGCATCTGATAAAAAGCCGGGTGCATACGAAAGAGCAATTGACCGACTGTTAGGAAGTGAGCGATACGGAGAGAATCAGGCCAGATTTTGGCTTGACGCAGTCCGATACGGAGACACCCATGGACTCCATCTCGACAATGAACGATCAATTTATCCTTACCGCGACTGGGTGGTTCGAGCATTTAACCAAGATTTGAGTTTTGATAAGTTCACCCAATGGCAACTTGCCGGCGATCTCATGCCGAATCCTAGTCTGGATATGAAAATTGCTACCGGATACGTGAGAATGAATCCGACAACCAGCGAAGGTGGCGCAATTGAAGAAGAGTTCCTCGTCAAAAACACCTTTGATCGAGTAGATACGATGTCAACTGTATTTCTTGGAATGACGGTTGGTTGCGCAAAGTGCCACGATCACAAATTTGATCCGATTTCCACGAAGAACTATTACGAAATGTTTGCGTTCTTCAATTCGACGAAAGATTCACCGTTTGATGGAAACCTCCTCAATCATGAGCCAACGATCTTGGCTCCTACACCAGACGAAGAGAAGACCATTTCCGAAAACAAAGCCCTCTTAACAAAATTAGAGTCGCAAGTGAATCTGACCGATGCTGAGAGCTGGCTCACTGCCAGTCGTCCCGCAAAACTAAAAGTCGCCGACTGGGAAGTAGCCGCTCCTTTCGCTCATAAAAACAATGACGAAGCTTTCGCTACTGACGAAACTCCGACAACTTGGAAGCCAATCAAAATTGAAGCAGGAAAGGTCGTTTCCTTCATCAAAAAAGACAACGCTTCAGGTTATGTTCGATCATCAATCGAATCGGACAACGATACTGACTTAACCCTGCGACTCAATAGCGATGACGGCATTAAGGTCTGGGTAAACGGCAAGCTTGTTCATTCCAATAACGTAGCTCGTGGAGTCAGCGCAACCGCTGACGCAGTCAAGATTTCCTTGAAGAAAGGTGCGAATCCGATCATCATCAAAGTCGTCAATGGTGGCGGAGAGGATGGTTTAATCTTCAACTATGGCTCAGATAAAGACGCAAGAGTAGACGAGGCAATCACCAAGAAGGACCCTGTTCTGAAGAAAAAGACCTTCCTCAAAGATGGACCAGATTCAGCATTAGCCAAGCAATATCGAGCTGTTTCCGAAAAGACATCGAAACTGGAGGTGGCGATCCCGCGCACGTTGGTCGCTGAAGAATTGCCAATGCCACGCCAAGCCTATATCCTCAATCGAGGGGAATACAATCTAAGGGCAGAAAAGGTCAGCCGAGCAATTCCAACTGCCTTTGGCGAACTTCCAGCCGGAGCGCCCGCAAATCGACTTGGCCTAGCCATGTGGCTCACCGACAAAAAGAACCCGATGACCAACCGGGTATTTGTCAATAGAATTTGGCAACAGCACTTTGGTACCGGAATAGTCAAAACCGCCGAGGACTTCGGAAACCAAGGCGATTGGCCAAGCCACCCCGAATTGCTCGACTATCTTGCCGTGAAGTTTGCCAAGGATGGCTTTTCCATCAAGAAACTCCATAAGCTGATCCTCACTAGTGCAACCTATCGGCAACAATCAACTGTTTCAAAACAAAAGGAAACGGTTGATCCCGAGAACCGACTCGTATCGAGAGGGCCTCGATTCAGACTCGATGCCGAAATCCTCCGAGACCAAGTTCTACAGGTAAGCGGACTCCTCGTCAGCCGAGAAGGCGGAAAAGGATTTAAGCCATACCAACCAGCCGGACTATGGGAAGAAGTTGCATTCCAAGGAAGTACCACCGCAACCTACATGCAAGATAAGAGCGCGGATATCTATCGGCGAACGCTGTACCTCTTCTGGAAACGAACCTCGCCACATCCGATGATGCTTTCATTTGATGCACCCTCTCGCGAAGCCTGCGTCGTGCGACGAGCTCGTACCAACACACCGCTCCAAGCTCTGATCACCATGAATGAACCAGCATTTATGGAATCGGCAAGAGTGTTTGGTGAGCGTCTGGTGAAGGACAAAGCAAATTCACCTGACCGAATCAAGTATGCCTTCAACATTGCCCTTAATCGGAATCCTTCCAAGGTCGAACAAACGATTCTTCTTGATGCCGCAAAGCGATATGAAGCAAGATTTAAACAATCACCAAAAGATGCCGAAGAACTGTCTATGGTTGGGCTGGCTCCAAAAGCAACAAACTTACCAAAAGACCAAGTCGCAACTTGGACAATGATCGCCAATACGATCTTCAACCTCGATGAATTTTTGACTCAACACTAAAGGAACACAATGGATCCGATTAAAGAATTTGAAATGGTAATGTCCCGAAGAGAGCTCTTCGGACGATCAGCAATGGGCGTAGGTTCTGCAGCACTTCACACCCTCCTTCGAGGAAGCGGCTTAGGCGCAGTCTTCGCAGCCTCTAATGCGTTTGGAGCCCAACAGAAACCCCAAATTCACATGGGTAAGCCACGGCCAGGGCTACCCGGCATGCCTCACTTTGCCCCAAAGGCAAAGCGCGTCATCATGCTTTTCATGAACGGTGGACCAAGCCAATTGGATTTGTTTGAATACAAACCAAAGATGCAAGAGCAGTTTGACAAAGATCTTCCCGATCATATTCGAAATGGTCAGCGAATCACAACCATGACCAGCGGTCAGGCAAGGTTCCCTGTCGCGCCATCAAAATTCAAATTCACCAAGCACGAAAACAACGAAGACGGAGCCTACTTCTCCGAGGTACTTCCTCACATGGCAACCGTTGCAAAAGAACTTTGCATCATCAAGTCGATGTGGACCGAAGCAATCAACCACGACCCCGCGGTTACCTACATCCAAACCGGCAGCCAATTGCCGGGCCGACCGAGCTTCGGATCGTGGATGAGCTACGGTCTGGGAAGCATGAATGAAGACCTTCCAACCTATGTTGTCCTTCACAGTAAGGTTGGCAACGGAAAAGCCGATCAAGCCCTTTTCTCTCGACTTTGGGGCACGGGATTCTTGCCTAGCGACCACCAGGGCGTGAGTCTTCGGTCGTCCGGTGACCCTGTTCTTTATCTGAACGATCCAAATGGCGTAGATCGCAAAACCCGGCGAGGAATGCTCGATGATGTTTCAAAGCTCAACCATCTTCAACTAGACCAATTTGGCGACCCAGAAATTGCCGCTCGAATATCCCAGTACGAAATGGCATATCGAATGCAAGCCAGCGTCCCTGAGCTTATGGATCTCAAGCAGGAGCCCGAAGAAGTTTTCGAATTGTACGGATCAGATTCCAAGATTCCCGGTACCTATGCCGCCAATTGTCTCCTTGCCCGGCGACTTGCGCAACGGGGTGTCCGCTTCATCCAAATCTTCCACCGAGGATGGGATCAACACGGCAACATGGCGGAAGATCTACCGTCGCAAGCTAAAGACGTCGACCAAGCAACTGCAGCCTTAATCAAAGACCTCAAACGTCTTGGAATGCTCGACGACACCCTTGTCGTTTGGGGCGGAGAATTCGGCCGAACGATTTATTGCCAAGGACCACTAACCAAAGCCAATTACGGACGAGACCATCACCCTCGCTGCTTCACCCGATGGATGGCGGGTGGCGGAGTCAAGCCTGGAATCACTTACGGTCAGACCGACGACTACTGCTATAACATCGTAGACAAGGACGGCGCGGTCATCAATCCTTCAGTAGACACATTTACGCCTGGCGCGGTGCATATCCACGATATGAATGCGACAATGATGCACCTCATGGGCATCGATCACACCAAGCTGACGTATCGGTACCAAGGTCGAGACTTCCGCCTAACCGACGTTCATGGTCACGTCGTGAAAGACTTGCTCGCGTAAGTCATGGATCCATGTGGAGTGCTCGAACTTGTTCGAGCTTTGTCCAGCGAGACTTTTCTAGCTGAGCGTATGGCTTGTTCTCAGCGAACTACCGGAACATCTGGAATCGACGCTGGGGAAGTAAGCGCCGAATATGCAATCCAAACCACGGCAATTGCTAACGCCAAATAGGCGAGGTACTTAATTAGAGTTGCCACGAATTCTTCTCCTCTATTCTTTGTTCCATTTCATACTCAGCTTCACTTATTAGTTTTGCCTAAATGTTCGAGTAACTCGAATATCTAATTGTTCTAAGTCTAGACGTTCATTGATCTTAGCGAATATGTATTCCATTTGGCGGCGAGCAGGACGTAGTTAAGGCTGCATAAACCATCCAAATCGCGAAGATCAAAATACAGTAATAGGCTATTCGGCGATTGCGCTCAAACCGTGCTTTGTCGATCTCATTTTCCTGTGAACTTTTTCGGTCGGATTCTACAGAGTCTATCCATGCGTAAGTCTGAATCTTGGCTTCAACAATTTGTTCACTCAAGCTATCAGTCTTTTTGAAGCTTTGACGATTGTTTTCAGATTCATTGGGTTGCTTTCCAAGCTGACTGACCTTATTCTCGATTTCGGTGATTCGATCGTCATGAGTATTCAAGCGACCAACAATCTTTTCAAATTCTCCGGGACCGCGCATCTCCCCCAGCAATCGAGCAATGAGATTAGGCGACGCCTCAGTCAGCTCCGCGACATCACGTATTGTCGAAACCGGAGTCTTAAACATCTCTTCAGTCGCAGCAAGACGCTCAAGCAGCTCGAATATCTCGCCGTCCCGGATAGGGACGGCGAGAAGCGATTCGTTGTTCAGTTCCTGGTTTCCGATCGGGTTACCTCAAAGAGATAATACAGCCATATTAACTGAAAGGTTTAGATCGAACCTATTTATTTTGTTCCGACTTCGTTAACAGCTTGCAGCTGAAGGCTAGAAGCTCTATTCCCTTACTTCACCT
>JAYUOQ010000424.1:0-7811 GCA_043760685.1 Armatimonadota bacterium
AAAACAATAGGGAAAAACGCCTCTGAAGAAGTCAAGGATTGGTACCGAAGATTCCAATAGACGCGCTTTGCGTCTCGGGTTATGCAGGCATTCGCAAAGATATTAAAACACACGGACATCATGTTGGGCGTTGGGCTCTTGATGGTCGTTTCCATGTTGATCCTGCCCCTTCCCCATTGGGCAATTGACTTGGGCCTCGTTTTTGCCATCGGATCGTCGATCATGATCCTCTTGACGTCGGTCAATGTTACTGATCCACTTCAGTTTTCTGTATTTCCTTCGCTCCTCGTTGTAACCACCCTTTTTCGACTCGCGTTAAGCATTGGCGCCACTAAACTGATCCTTGGAACTGGGCAAGCTGGCCATGTCATCGATACATTTGGAACGTTTGTCATGGGCGGAGACTTTGTCGTTGGAATCGTCTCCTTCATCATCCTTGTCATCGTTCAATTTGTTGTAATCACCAACGGTGCTGGCCGAGTTTCTGAAGTTGTCGCTCGATTTACTTTGGACGCAATGCCGGGTAAACAAATGGCGATTGACGCTGACCTTGCTGCGGGTCTTATTGACGAGGAAATGGCAAAGGAACGCCGTAAGCACATTAGGAAGGAAGCTGATTTTTATGGTGCAATGGATGGTGCCTCGAAGTTCGTAAAAGGCGACGCAATAGCATCAATCTTGATCATTATTGTCAACATCATTGGTGGCTTCGCAGTTGGGTTTTTCAGAGGTCAAAGTGACCCTATTACTATTCTCAAGACTTACTCTTTGCTCAGTGTTGGTGAAGGTCTTACCGCCCAACTTCCAGCGCTACTCATCAGCTCCGCAAGTGGCTTACTCGTTACCAGGGCCGGTCAAGACCGGTCGATGGCCGGTGAAGTCGCCACTCAATTCTTTGGGCAACCAAAAGCCATTTTGGTAGGCTCGGTTTCAATCGCTGCCTTTGGCTTGATACCTGGATTCCCAGCAACTATTTTCATGGGAGCAGGTGGCATGATGTATTTCCTTTATCACTTCGCAAAGAAGAACCCACAAGTGGCAACAATGTTTGACGCAATCGTCAAAGAAAAACCTGCACCAGCACCGCCACCTGCCCCAACTGGGCCTGAGGCAGTTCTACCTCTGCTGCAAGTTGATCCAATTGAAATTGAGATTGGGTACGGTCTGACTAAGCTTGCCGACCCGAAAGTTGGCGGAGACCTGGCTGACCGAATTGCAGCCACTCGACGGCAAATTGCCACGGAACTGGGACTTGTTATGCCCACCGTTCGGATCAGGGACTCTGTGCAATTGGCAAACACAACATACGTTATCAAGATACGTGGTGAAGAGGTCGCAAGCTCAGAATTGATGCCCGATCGAATGTTAGCCGTGAATAGCGGTGACGCAATTGATTCTATTCCTGGTGTGCCAACAATTGACCCAGTATTCCGAATGGAAGCCCTTTGGATTGACCCCGATCAACGTGAACTGGCTGAACGGGTTGGCTACACAGTTATTGAAGCTTCGGCGGTTATTTCAACTCACCTTTCTGAGCTGGTTAAGAATCATGCTCCAGAACTACTCAGCCGCCAAGACGTGCAAGTATTGGTTGACGAAGCCAAGAAGACGAACGCAGCCGCGGTTGCCGAGGTTATCCCGGATATCGTTTCCATTTCAGATGTCCAAAAGGTTCTCCAACACCTATTACGCGAAAGAATCCCCATCAGAGACATGGTAACCATCATTGAAACCTTGGCTGACTTTGCTGGTCGCACCAAAGATGTTGAACAGTTAGGCGAAGTGGTCCGCTCGGCCATCGCCCGAACCGTAACCCGCCAATACGTCGATTTTGAAGACAAACTGAAGTGCATTACCCTCGATCCTCCGCTTGAGCGCGAGCTCGCGGAACTGGTCAGTCTAACATCAACCGGAACTTCGCTCGTAATGCCTCCGGAAATGCAAAGTCGCCTGATTCAACACCTGAAGGCTGAATATGATCGACTAACTATGCAGGGCTTCCAGCCCGTCCTATTGTGTGGTGCCCAGCTAAGACTTGCGATGAGACGATTCCTGGATCGGCACATTCCAAACTTGGCGGTCCTTGCATATAGCGAAATTTCGGCAAAAGCCGACGTTGAATTTGTTGGTCAAGTCGCAGCTTAACGCTATTCTTTCAGAAGTTCGCGCGTAGAACGGGTAGAACAAACCCATGCAATACACATCTTTGGGCCGCACTGGCCTCCAAGTATCGCGACTGTGCCTTGGCACGATGAACTTTGGTCCGCAAACAACCAAAGAAGACAGTTTCAAGGTCATGGATCGTGCCCTTGAGCACCGCATCAATTTCTTCGACACTGCCGACGTTTACGGCTGGGCGAGAGGCGAAGGCATTACCGAGCAGATTATCGGCGACTGGTTCGCTCAAGGTGGTAACCGACGAGAGCGTGTCGTACTCGCGACCAAACTCTACGGAGATATGGGTAAAGATGAACTACTTGATTGGCCAAATACCAGCCGGGTCACCGCCCTCCACATTCGCCGAGCTTGTGAAGGATCGCTCAAGCGAATGAAGACGGACTACATTGATCTTTATCAGATGCACCACATCTTCCGCGCCGCTCCTTGGGACGAGATTTGGGAAGCCTATGACATATTGAAGACCCAAGGAAAGATTCTTTACGCCGGGTCCTCAAACTTTGCGGGATGGCACATTGTTCAGGCTAACGAAGCCGCAGCAAAACGAAATTCAGTCGGCTTGGTTTCTGAGCAATCGAAGTATTCCCTTCTCCAACGAGAGATCGAGATGGAAGTCGGACCAGCCGCCGAAGCCTATGGTGTTGGCGTGATCCCTTGGTCACCACTTGCGGGTGGAATCCTTGGTGGTGTGATCAAAACGACCGATGGGCAGCGACGCCACAGCGATGCATCGAAAGCGGTCATCGAGAAGCATAGAGATGCCTTAACGAAATGGGAAGACCTTTGCGAAACGATGGGAGAAAAGCCTGCCGATGTGGCTTTGGCTTGGACCCTATCAAAGTCGTTCGTCACGGCTCCAATCATAGGTCCACGAACGATTGAACAGCTAGACGGTTCCCTTCGTGCGCTGGAAATCGTGATCACCGAAGACATTAATACGAAGATTGACGAAATCTTTCCGGCATTCAAGACTTCGCCTGAGCACTACGCTTGGTAAGAAATGCTTAAAGGGAAGGAGAGAATTAGTCTCTCCTTCCCGTTTTGATCGGAATTTGAAAAGGGGCTGCAAGCAACCCCTGAGGTATTGGTCCGATCAGCGAACCAAAATGTCAAATATTGATGGGTATTGACCTGCGCCGTTCCCGACGCTTCCAAAGGTTGTCCACCCGGCACCCGTCATATCGTTGATCCGAACCATTCGACTGTTAACTATGTCAGAGACATATATTTTTCCGGCCGGGTCTGTCGTAACTTGCCATGCCTCGTTGAATTGATTCACCCCATTTCCATTTGTACCAAAGGAAACCCAGTTTGTACCTAACATATCGTCAATTCGAACAATTCGACTATTGAGTCGATCGGCATAGAAAATGTGACCTTGGGTGTCTATATGAACATCGACAATGTCTCTGGACTGACCTACTCCGGTGCCAAAAGTCCCAAAAACCGTAGGGCTAACATCGCTCATGTCGTTAAATCGGATCAACTGACTTCCATTTCGACTCGCAATATAGATTCGGTTCAGGGAATCAATTGCAAGTGAATCATTACCGTCATTTACATCCAAAAGAAAAGGTAAGTAATCAAAATCAGTCCACCCCGTTCCATTGAGGTCGTCGACCCGAATAATTTTGTGGTTTGTTGAATCGTTGATGTAAAGTCGATCGGACTTATCAACTGCGATATTGAAGATTTTGCCGAGCGCCTTTCCCGCCGGAACCTGGAGTTCGTCAGGAATTCCACCAAATTCCGTGTAGCGATAGACTTTTCCTTCATAGGTTCCGACGTATAGTTTTCCAGTTGCGTCAAACGTAACTGCTGTCGACTTCTCGTTGTTCGGAACAATGATGTCCATTGCCGAAGAACCGTTTACATTGCTAACATATTTGACCGTATGTCCAGAGAATGTCGGGACATAGATTCCGTTTGGTAGTCCAGCCGATGTGTTTAGCCCCGATCCTCCGCAACCAGTAACGATAGTGGCGATAAAAGCGCCGATGATGAGTTTGTTGATGATGCTGATCTTCATTTTAACCTCTAAACCGCTCATTTCAGAGCGAAGTGAGATCACTGTACGATGGCACCGCAAACTCAGCGCAAACTCAGCGCAAAGTAAAAAAATACTTTTAGAATCGATTGGCAAAAGATTCGATTAAAGTGCGGGCTTCCGCCTCTTCCAAACCAGCACCTGTAGCAAACAAAGAATCGAATTCCAACGAAATGACTAACCGGCATTCTTGCTTTAAATCCCTTAAACGGAGAAGCTCATTTGAGGGGTAAATGACTGAGTATTGCATTCGTCTTGCTTCTTCAAAGCCAATCAAGCGAGCAGTATCTGCCGATAAGGATGGAGTGCGTCCTGCCAGAGACATCGCGAAAATCAACACTTTTGCGAGCCAAACATTGACCAATCGATCATCCGTTTCGTTAAACCGGCCCGCTATTGCAAGAACTCGTTCGATGGCCCTTTCAGGTTGGTCCAAGTGTATATAGAACTCGGCTAGCCTCACATTCGTCCACAGAAACTCTCGGTGGGCACCAAGTCGCTCAGCTTCATCAATTGCTGTCAAAATAACGCTCACGGCGAATTCATAGTTTCCAGCCAGACCCAAGAGTTGTGCTTTGCTCAGAGAATGGTTTATAGCCTGAACCGAATCTTGGCAATTTGCGGCGGCGACCTCTAGTACCTCCATAGCGAGATTGACAAATTCTCGATACTCCTTCATAGCAATCAAGTTGCATGCTTGATTGACCATATAACTTCGACGAAACGGATTTGCCTCCAACTTTGACAAGTCAAGTACTTCACGAAGTAGCGATTCGTGACCATTAGGCGATCCATGTAATGCTTGGGAATGACATATAAAGCCAAGAAAAGTACCACGTTCTGACTCTGAAGTGCTGGGCAATTCCGAAGCCTTTCGAGCATATTCGGCCCACTCAGCAAGCAGCCCAACAGGCTCGGCTAAAAGGCTTGTACGCAGGATGACTAGCATTAGATCATCGACACTAGAGCCTCCGCGAAGACCTGTTTGAATTGCCATTCGATAATTGGACAAGTCAGCCCGAAACTCAAAGACTCGAGTCTTTTGGTTGATTGCCAATAAATTGTCATGGAGCGCAAGAGCCTTCTGGCGAAACAACTCAAAATGACTTTGCTGAAACTCAAGTGATTCCGGTTTCGATAACTGTTCTGCAACAAAGTGACGAACCATCTCTAACATTCGAAATTGTTTCGGTCGTGAATTTGGGACCGTGCTAATAAGTGCAGCTCCTTTTAATTCTTCATGAATTTCAGTGAGATCATCTCTTTGGAGTATTGCCAAAGCATCGGAAAATTTCCAGGGTCCCGGAAAGAGCGACAATAAGCTCAATGCTTTCTGAGCATTTGCACTTAGCCGTTCAAAACCCCAAGTTAACGTGTTACGCAAAGTCAAATGTCGGGCGGGCATGTCTAGTGCTTCATTACCTAACTCGACTACTCGCCCTTGAAGGCTCAATCGTAACTCGCGAACCGACAAAATGCCGGTCTGAGATGCCGCTAGCTCTAGCGCTAGTGGTACTCCTTCGAGTAGACGCCCTAATTCATTAAGCTCTTCAAGTTCGGCCTGGTCTGGCTCATAGGTGTGATCCCGGCTACGTATGCGATCGATAAGCAATTGAATGACTGGGTTCGCTCCCTCATTGGTTTGGTCATTTGGCACTAAGAGGGGTTCAAGGGCGAGCTCACTTTCGCCGTGAATCCCTAATTTTGTCCTGGATGAGCACAAAATCGACAGAATTGAGCATTCCGTTACCAACGAGCGAACTAGGTTCGAAATCTCTGGTATTAAATGCTCACAATTGTCGAAAACGAATAAGGTTCGTGAGTTAGAAATGACCGACGATACTAGACCTGATAAACCATCTTCGTGAAACAAGACAACTTCGAATGCTTCGGCAATCGCGCGAGCAACTTGCCCAACCGAGTCAAACTCAGCTAAGCCAATTGCGACGACCCGATCAAACACATCAGATTCCAGTTGTCGAATGAATTCGAGGGAGAGGCGAGTCTTACCGGATCCTCCCTGACCTGTAATCGTAACTAATCTTGCGGTTGATTTCGAATCAAAGGTGATATTGAGCTGTTTGATCTCCGACTCGCGACCAAAGAAACGATCAACCGGTTGACTAAGGGAAATCCAATCCTGCGCCTTTTTTCGACTTGGATTCGCTGTGACAAGATCAAAACTTTGTTCTGTCCAGCGTGAACTTGGCTTGAGTCCTAATTGATGTTGAAGCTTTTCCTCGAACGTTTGCTTGACAAGAATTGCATCGGATTGCCGCCCCAATTCCATCAAGGCGGCAAACCGCTCAAAGTTGAAGCCGTCATCCATTGGAGCAACCTTGATTCCCGCTGCGCAGACTTCGAGGAGCGTCTTGATATTTTCTTGCTTTTTTAACGCCTCGATTACCCTTCGCAGCCTTGACATCGCCAACACAATCGTGGATTCTCGTATTTCTCGAATCCAATCTTCAACAAACCCTTCGCCAATCGGTTTTTCAACCATTTGGATTGCTTCGAGCAGACTTTGATAGTCCGATGGCGGTCGATCAAGCAGGGAATAAAACTTGACCAGATCGACTTCACAATTGCGGGTCGGCAAGCAAATTGTAGTTCGTGTCGACTCAATTGGCCCTTCCTGTCCTGACTCCCTAAAGTGCTTATTCAAGAGCGACAAGGTTTGGCGTAAACGGTCCTTCGCAATTTCCAAGTACTCACTTGGCCATAAAGTCTCGGCTACCAAATCACGCGATATTGGTCGATCAGCCTTCGACGCAAGCAGCAATAGGAGTTGGGCAACCTTACGGTTAGTAAATGGTGGAAGTAGATCCCCTCGAAATGAGATCGTTAAATCGCCAAAAGTCTCGACCTTCCAGGTCCGAGATTCCTCGACTTGACTTAGCTTGACCGATGACATCAACTCGGTTGTATTGTACTGGGATCAAGCTAATTGAGGTCTTCTTCCGAACGATTTGAAGTCCAAATGAATTGCACTTGAAATATTTCAACTCGCAGACCAAAATTGCTTATTTGCTTTTTGGGTTCGAGGTAGAAGATGAGAAAAGAAACATCGATATTTCTTGTAGCTTAGGTAATGTTTTCGGCTTCGCTACTACGCTTAAGCGCAGGACCAAGCGAATCCGAGAGTCTTAGGCTCATATAGACAATAGAAACCAGTTCAAAAACCGGCGTTCTAGTTTTGGAGACCATACAGTCAATTGCAAAGTATATGCAAACGATCAGGTTAACCACGAATGCCCATCGGCGACCTTGCCAAACAAAAACCCACATAACAAAGAATAGAAAGGTCAGCCAAGCTGGAGGGGCATTCTGAATATTGAATCCAGGATTGGTCGTGATCGAACTCTGAATAGATTCATATGAAAAGGATCCGCTAGAAAAAAGACTTAAACCCGCTATTAGAAATAGGGGAACTATGACAAACAGCAGAGTGCAAACTCCAGCGTAAAGGCGATCACCAATATAGGATTCGGGACTAAAGTCAGAGTATCTGACCTTGCTCCAATTCGATCGTAATTGGCTCATTTTCCTTTATTCTACGCTATTGTCGGTTTATGTTCCTCTCGTT
>JAYUOQ010000425.1:0-7773 GCA_043760685.1 Armatimonadota bacterium
CATCCAATTGATGCCCGATGGGAGTACCAGAAAGCGCTTGCCACGAATGGTTTTATTGGATCTCAAAAGGGAGTCGCCTTGTGCCACTTCTGTTTAGCAGTGATGGGGCGAGATCCTCGTGAGAGTGTTCCCTTTGATCAACTTCGAAGAACCCGTCATGCGATTGAAGCCTATGATATGTTCGCTGCTGTTGGCAATGTCTGGGGAATCAGAAGTTCTGCGGGCTTGATTGCTTCTTTTGGACTGTCAATTCCTGTTCTTCCCGATAATCTGAGTGTTCTGAAAGATTGCCGCTCAAGGCTGTTGAAAGCTGCACAATTAGAACAGTCGCTGAGTAGCAAGAGTGGAGAACTTGACAACGTATCGAAAGCAGTTTTGATCTCTCAAAGAATTGGTGACAACCCAGACACGGCACGACTACTTATTCGGATTACCAAAGAGGGGTTTGGTGCCGGTTTGTCGAACAAGGATCGGTATTTGCTTGCGATAGCATCTTCATTGCTTAGTCGAGAAACTTTTGTGAAAGAGGTCGGAAACATAGATCCCTATCAGTTAACTTTGCCTTTGGAATCTCAGCAAGGCAAGGGTGCGGCTGCGGAGGCCAAACAATCAGCTCAGACCCTCAATGCCGCTCAAATAATCTCACAAGTCCTGAAATAATCGGTTGACGGGTTCATTGACGCAAAAATTGACGCTCAGGTTGACGGTCAGCCCGGACAATACATTCTCGTGGTCTCCCAACATTTGTTATGAACCACAAGGAAAACATGATGCATTTTTCGCGTTTAAGATTGAGTGTTTATTTGGGCAGTCTTGGGCTTGCCAGCATGGGGCAAGCCTCGTCGTTTGATTATGTGGGCTTAAACGACACGTGGCCAACCAGCGGTTGGGGCTCTTCGGCAGATTGGTCTTCCGAACTTGGGCTTGATTACCGATGTGGCTGGGGTACCGACGGTACAAGTACCACACTTTCCGGTGATGGCACTGGTTGGTCCAATAGGCCGTTAGCTGCCGGTGCCGATAGTGGATTTAACCTCAGTTGGGAACTCAATAAGAAGGGCGGTGCGGCCGGTGAAACATTTAGTGGTGGCGACGCCCAAATTGCCGCCGCAGGACCACTGGATACTGCTATTTCTTCGATGCATCTGTTCAATGAACTAGGCGAAAATAACCCTGGGCACGGCATCGAGACGGGATCGTACATTACTTCCACGATGGGTTGTTCGCTCGACTATCAGTGGCAGCCAATTTACTATGCAATCGAATGGGTTGTAACCTATTCGGGTGTGGGCGAGGCCTATGGTAGTGTCGGCGTTGGGGGATTCGGATGGGATTACCAACCAAACCGGACCCTCTTCAGCGGTTTGGTAACGGGATCCGGATCCGTTTCCGGTACCTCGGTTGGGGTATCGACTCGATACAGCTCGAATGGAACTTACAATTATCCCTTGTTTGCGTTCGGCTCGAACCTTCGAGACTATGCCGGCGCTCCAGGTGCGGGACGGCTAGATACAACCCTTCGCTTTCGATTCTCGGATCAGCCTATCGACTCGGTTCCAGAACCGACATCACTGCTTGTCTTGGCACTTGGAATTGTTCCACTGCTAAATCGCAGACGAAAATCGAGATCCGAAAAGGGTTAAGCTCTCGTCTCTCGGCACTATTGGGAACAAGTCGTTCGTGATCCGGGTTAAATTTCTTGCCCGGGTCGCTTCTTCAAGCCAATACATACAAACGTGCCCAGAGTGAATGGGAAGTTATGACTTGAACAACAACTTTCCTCGGCGAAACAGCCGTAAAACTACATCGATCTAGGATTAGGGCGCCTCAAGCTAGAGTCCTTGTTGCATTTCAGCGGAGTTTTCTTTCGCTGATCGCAACCTCTGCTTTGAGAATAAAGTTTTAACGAGACGGCTCATACACCAGAATTACAGAGCCAGGTTTATCGATCTCGGAAAATGGATGGCTGCCGCTGTAGGACTCGAACCTACGACCAGCTGATTAACAGTCAGCTGCTCTACCAACTGAGCTAAGCGGCAGTAATGAGGAATGATAATACCTCTTATCATCTTCGGGAGGCAACTCATACGGGAACAGGGTTGAAGAACAGACGACAGAAAATAATGACCGACCGACACAAGCAACCCCGAAAAACTACATTCCTTACCTGACCGATGCAAACATTCCTGCCAATAATGCTGGGGAAGGCTATCCAAGCGGGTAAATTCTAGTCAGATTCTTCGAGCTAGATTGAACCTAAAGGGTGATCTGCTTCGTCCTGAAGGATGTTGTTTTTTATGTAGGTCTATCGATCCTATGAGGAAACTTGCATTGACAACAAATCGTCAGACGTAGTAACTAGCAATAGAACCGATCTGATCGGACAAAAAGGACAAAAAAGAGTATGTGGCAACGTTTTACAGAAAGAGCACGCAAAGTAGTGTTCTATGCACAAGAAGAAGCGCAAAAGTTTGGCGAGGGATATGTCTCTACCGAGCATTTGCTGCTCGGTCTCGTGCGAGAGGCTGACAGTGTCGCCGCACGCGTTCTCGATAAGCTAGGCGTAAGCCTCAATCGGGTTCGAGCAGAAGTCGAGAAGCAACTCCCGCGCGGAGATGCACGACCGAACCAAGATATGACTCTCACCCCTCGGGCAAAAAGAGTCATTGACCTGGCTTACGACGAAGCGCGAAATCTCAACAATAACTATATTGGTACCGAGCACTTGTTGCTTGGCCTCATCCGAGAAGGCGACGGGCTGGCAGGAAGAGTTCTTGCCAAGCTTGGTGTCGAGCTCGAAAAGGCAAGAAGGGAAGTCATGGGTCTCCAAGACAATGACACCCAACAAAAGTCAACCAGTAGTTCAAGACCGTCTTCGTCGTCATCCTCAACGGGTGCCGCGGCAACAACCAAGACCCAGACTCTTGACGAGTTTGGGCGTGACTTAACCGAGCTTGCTCGCGATGGCAAACTTGACCCGGTAGTCGGTCGCCAAAACGAAATCGAGCGAGTCATGCAGATTCTCTGCCGGCGAACCAAGAACAACCCATGTCTTATTGGCGAGCCAGGTGTTGGTAAGACCGCTATCGCCGAAGGACTTGCCCTTAGAATTGTAAGCGGAGACATTCCCGACCTTCTCAAGAATCGACGAATCGTCGCCCTTGACCTCGCTGCTCTCGTCGCCGGTACCAAATACCGAGGCGAATTTGAAGAGCGAATGAAAAAGGTGATGGAAGAAGTCCGAAAGGCTGACGGTCAAGTCATCCTCTTCATTGACGAACTTCACACGCTAGTTGGAGCTGGTGCCGCCGAGGGTGCCATCGATGCCAGCAATATCATGAAGCCAGCATTGGCGAGAGGCGAACTGCAGTGTGTGGGAGCCACCACTCAGGACGAATTTAGAAAGTACATCGAGAAGGATGCAGCCCTCGAACGAAGATTCCAAGCTGTTCGAGTCAAAGAACCGACTGAAGAAGAAGCCGTTGAAATTCTCAAAGGACTTCGAGAGCGATACGAAGCTCACCACCATGTCGAAATCACTGATGATGCCATCATGGCCGCAGTAACCCTATCCCAACGATATATCAGCGATCGAACCCTTCCCGATAAGGCAATTGACCTTATCGACGAAGCGGCCTCAAGAGTTCGACTCCAACAAAGTCTGCCACCAAAGGACGTCCGGGATGATCGGGTCAAGTTGAATAAGCTTTCAACTGAAATTGAGCACCTCGAAAAGCGGGGCGCTGAACCTGAAAAGCTTGAGAAGCTTTTGGCTCAGAAAGAAGAAATTGAAGCTACTGTTCTCGAAAGAGAAGAGGCTTGGGAAGCCGTTGAAAAGATCGAACCGATCGTCAACGAATCTGAAATCGCAAGCATCGTCCAAAGCTGGACCGGTATTCCGGTCATGAAGCTTGTCGAGTCTGAAAGTCAGAAACTCCTCAAGATGGAAGACGACCTTCACGCTCGAATCATTGGCCAAAACGACGCCGTCATTGCGGTTAGCCGAGCTATCCGACGGTCGCGAAGCGGACTCAAGGATCCGAAGCGACCAATGGGTAGCTTCATCTTCCTTGGACCAACCGGTATCGGTAAGACCGAGCTCGCAAAAGCTTTGGCTGCCTACCTATACGAGAAGGAGTCTAATATTGTCCGAATCGACATGTCGGAATACATGGAGCGCTTCGCAGTCTCACGACTGGTTGGTGCCCCTCCAGGATATGTTGGTTACGATGAGGGCGGTCAACTTACCGAAGCCGTACGACGAAACCCATACTGCGTGGTACTTCTCGACGAAATCGAAAAAGCTCACCCAGAAGTATTCAACTTGCTCCTGCAAGTACTTGAAGACGGTCAGTTGACGGATAGCCAAGGGCGAACCGTTGACTTCCGAAATACGATCATCGTTATGACCAGTAACGTCGGTGTTCGACCAGTCGAACTCGACAAGACCCTTGGTTTCCGAGACACCCGACAGGATGTCAGCGATCCGAAGACTTACGAGATGATGAAGACTCGAATGCTCGACGAAATGAAGAAGAGCTTCCGACCGGAGTTCCTCAATCGTGTGGACGAGATCATCGTGTTCCAACACTTGAAGAAAGAAGAGATTCTGCAGATTGCCGATCTTTACTTGAAGCGAGTGAACGAACAAGCTGTTTCGATGGGAATCACCATCGACCTCAGCGACGCGGTCAAGAGTCTCCTGGTCGACAAGGGCTACGATCCAAACATGGGTGCACGACCTCTGCGAAGAGCCGTCCAGCGCTACATCGAAGATCCGCTTAGTGAAGAAATGCTGGAAGGCAAATTCCACGAAGGCGACGCCATCATGGCCGACGTTGATCCTGAAGATGCTGAAAAGATTGTCTTCAAGAAGATCGTCAAGAAAGAGAGCAAGAAGAAAGAACTGGTTACAAAGTAACTGGGAAGGTGGGCATCTTGCCCTCCAAAAGGAACCCCGCGAAGTCTCACTTCGCGGGGTTCTTTCGTTAGGGATATCGCTACCTCAATTGCGGCGACGGTCAGTCAATGTCAGCGGAGGAAAGCCGGAGATCTTGAGGCTACAACTGTTGGAACTGAGACCCATGATGCTGCCTCAATTGCGACGCCGGACAATTAATGTTAGCGGAGGAAAGCCGGAGCTCTTGAGGCTACTAAAACCTATGTCATCGTAGCCTCAAATGCTTCATCCTTAAGAGTTACGAATTGATGCGATCATCGTTGCTATTGAGGCAGCCTAGACATCACTGCAAATCGAAGAACTTGTCCGTCGGAGTCTGCCCTGAGTAAAAAGCACTGAGCTTCTTTTTGCTAGCGTGCCCATCGACCCAAGCAATAATAGCGTTCTCCATCGCATTGGGGTCAGGGATGCCCCAGCAGTCTGCACCTGCACCACCCAGCAATCCGTAGTAGTCCGACGGTCTCAACAGGAATTTGCCGTCGTCACCACACCAGGAGTCCTTTACGGACGCGCGTCCGGTAGAAAGCGCAACCGTGTTAGCGGGGTCTTCCAGCGAAGTCGATGAAATGGCAGTCTGAGTATCCAAATTTGAGAAATCAAGTTCCAATGAAGTCAAGTATCGAACATTGTATCCAAAGTGAGATGTCTGGTCACCGTTGGAGTCAGTCTCTTTCACGCTACTACAGGGACAAAGCCAGATTTGCTTGTTCTTGACGTAAGGATTGATC
This sequence comes from Armatimonadota bacterium, assembly GCA_043760685.1. Taxonomy (GTDB): domain Bacteria; phylum Armatimonadota; class Fimbriimonadia; order Fimbriimonadales; family Fimbriimonadaceae; genus Fimbriimonas. The sequence continues at coordinate 5,689 of JAYUOQ010000425.1, forward strand.
TCATCATGCCAGATGGTTACTCCGGTTGGGTTGGCATACGCTCCCAAAGGAAATTGATCATCATTGTCCGATTGATACATAACAAAAGATGTATTGAGCTGACGAAGATTGGATAGGCAGGAGGTCGCCTTTGCTGCGAGTTTTGCCTGAGCAAACACCGGGAAGAGAATTGCGGCGAGAATCGCAATGATGGCAATAACTACAAGCAGCTCAATTAAAGTAAAAGCACGGCGCAACACTCACCTAGTTTATTTGTATTCACGCCGGCAATGAAACTTTCTCGCGATAGAATGAGTTAGAAACGTCATGAGAAAGAAGGACCCTCCAACAGGACCTCGATGGAAAAGAGTGCTCAAATCGATCGGTCGGATGCTTCTCATGTTCGTATTGATCGTTGGCGGAGCGTATTGGTGGAATCCCCAAAAACTACATTATCCAACCAAGAAGACTCCGGATAACTTTCCCAAAATCGACCCGAATTCAGCTAAGCTCTTTAGCAAAGGAACCAATGTTACGGTAGTGGTGGGCCACCCAGACGATGCTGAATTCTTCATCTCAGGAGCCCTCCTCAAACTTCACGAGGCAGGAGCAAAAATCACCCTGATTGTGGTTACGGATGGCGACAAAGGCTACTATCCGTCATTCTTGACCAATATAGCGGAGAACCGACGAATAAGACGACAAGAGCAAATCGACGCAAGTGCAAATTACGGTGCCGAGGTCATTTTTATGGGCGGACCCGATGGACGTTACAACCCCGACGAGCCATTTCTAAGAGCCCAGTTGTTGGCAAAGATTCACAGTGCTCATCCCGATTACATCCTCGCTTTCGATTCAGAATATCTTCCTACGGTTCAACATCGAGATCATGAGAATTCCGGCCGGGCGGCAACCGAACTCGCACCAAGTACCGATGCAAAATGGCTACTGCTGTTCTCGACGACCGCACCAAACTATACGGTAGACACCAGCAAGTATTGGGAAGGGAGGTCGAGACTGGTGGCAATTCACAAAAGTCAATTCTACGGAGAGAAGCTTGATTTAATCCGAGGGACCCTCTACGACAAAGAAATGACCGACGGGGAAGCGGCGGGATTTGAACTGGGTGAAGGATTTCGTGCGGTTAAATTGAAGGATTAGCGTAAAATCGCATCATGAGATTTCTCGCCATTGTGGTTGCATTTTCAACCGTGTCTGTCTTTGCCCAGGACCGATTGCCAAACCACCCAAAATATAAAGCCTATCAGGAAGGGCAAAAGGCAGCCCAGGCCATGTCGGCAGCAACCGGCGCTATTGGGGCAAACGGCTGGTCAGCCGACAGCCGATACGCGATTCTTCGCGACGGAAAAGCTTACGATACCAAAACCAATACTATCAACGACTTTAAGCCTGAGTCAGCTCTGGCTGCACCAGCTGGTAGAAATGCCATCGGCGGGCGCCAGCAACCAGGCCGAGGACGTCAGTTTACGTCGGCGACGTCACCCGATGGAAAATGGATCGCAAAATACGACAACGCAAATCTCTTTTTCGCCGATGCCAAGAAGCCCGATGAACTGACACCGATCACAAAAGATGGAAGCGTCGAAAAGAGAATCAAGTACGGAACAGGAAGCTGGGTCTATGGAGAAGAACTTGGTCAGCGAGAAGCTATTTGGTGGACCCCCGACTCTTCAAAAGTGGTCTTCTATCGGTTCGATGAGTCGCAAGTTAAGGATTACTACGTCACCCTCGGAGAAGGCGATATCCAAAATAAGCTTTACACCGAGGCCTATCCAAAAGCAGGAGCCCCCAACCCCCAAGTCCAACTTCTGGTATACGATGTAGCCTTAAAGCAAACAACCAAAATCAACACGGAATTTCGGTCTTCGGAACCAGATATCGCCCAATACATCTATAACATTCGGTTTTCACCCGACGGAAAATCAATTTTGTTCAACCGGACAAACCGCAAGCAAAATGTGATGGAACTCGTTGCTGCAAACCCAAATACGGGTGCCTGTCGAGTGGTGATCCAAGAGACCAGTCCAAACGGATGGGTTGAGAATATTCCAAAGATGCAGTGGCTCGAAGACGGAAATCGCTTCC
>JAYUOQ010000426.1:0-7769 GCA_043760685.1 Armatimonadota bacterium
CGATGATGACCCAGTCCACCATTCAACCAACCATCGATCGGCTGAAAAAGTATTTCGCCGGACTTTCGAACAAAAATCTTGACGGAACAACAGGCGTCAATATGATCGCTGTCGTTCCCCCACCAATGCCGAAAGAGACTGACGGAAAAGGCTACATCGAGCTTTATAACCAAGCTATGCCCGTCGAATGGCGAGGACTCGCACACGGCGTTTTGGTCGACAACTCGGGAGGAGGTGGCGGGCAAAGCAACCGACCAGATTGGGCGGGATGCGGCTACAACTGGCACACAATGGCGCACGAACTGGGGCATCAATTTGGCTTACCCCACGAGCCGAGAGGAGCCAGCACGGGATCGCCATTCCATCCGAGCATGATGAACTATGACTACAGTTACCAGTTGAATGGCAAGGGCGAGGACATCACTTACAGCGATGGCCGCTTCATAAAGATGGCGATGCTGGAGAACGATTTGAACGAGGTCGCTCCGTTCCCGATATCCGAACTCGCCTTCCTCAGCAATCGCCCGTACTACTTCAAATTGAAGAAGTTGACCGAGACCACGACGGCGGTCGACTGGAACCGGAACGGAATCTTTGGCGAGAAGCATGTTCGCGCCGATGTCAACGATGGCTACTCGGCGGCTTACCGAGATACCGTCGTACTTCCCCGCACTGCGGGAGCAGTTGCATTGGCTTCATTTGGCAAGTCGCTCGCCGTGGTCTATCCTGATTTCGCGAAAAGCAATGAGTACGAAAAGTACGAGCTTGCCAAGCTTTCACCCGAAAAGCCTGGCATTTTGAAGATCCAGGTGATTGCTAATCGAAAACCAAGCTCACTTCAGAGCCTTGCCGATGGCGTCACCGGCGATCCGTCGGCATTGACTACGAAAGGCAAACTATGGGTTAGCTATCCAAGCGCAAAGGGCTATTGGATCAAGAGTTTCTCGAATCGAACGAACGTTTTTGGGGAAGACACGGCCAAAATGTTTGGAGTTGCGGGCGAGGTTCCAACTCTGGTCGATACTCCAACCGGACCGATTGTTATGGTTTGGAATCCATTGACAAAGAAAACCCGATCCACAACGATACACGGAGAACAGGTAAGACCTTTGGAAGGCTTTGAATCAACCCAAAGCGTTGGAGGAGTTTGGAACACCGTCCGCAAATGCCTATCAGTCGTGGCGACGATTAACCAAGACAAGAAGACCAATCGGATACAGATTCTCAACTTCAAACTAGTGGGGAACGATTGGAAATTCTTGGATTCTATTTGGGTTGAGGGCGAGAAAGGTGGGGCTGCTGCTTCCTCGCAGTGCCAGATCATTTTTGATGACTCGAAGGATCGGGGGCCAAATGGCGGCTATAACGTTTACTTCAAGGGTAATTATCCTGACCCGAATCAATCGGGATTGAACTATGTGAGTCGACAAATTGAGGATAAGACGATGAGTGATGGCTGGCGCACAAAGATGATGGGGAACGAGTGGGCAAATACTCGCAGTGTATGCGGCGTAGCGGTTCATGATGGGGATATTGCTTTCGCGATGTCGTTCAGTTGGGGCAGCTTTCCATTGAATGTCTCGTTGAAGGCTTCGGGGATTGAAAACTCTTTGCTTACCGATTTCGACGAAATTGGATTTGTGACGCAGAGGGGATTTGCCGAGTCGCTTCAGTGGGTCCGGAACGAACAGTGGCCGCGGGTCAAGTTGCCAGCAAGGAAGTAAGTGTCACAATCATTTTATGACTGAACCAGACTATTTAGATCGAACGCGTACCGCATGGGGAAAGATGAGCGAGGACTTTTTGGAGCCCGGTCGGCGTGCCTGGTCTCAAGAATCGTGGACTTGGGGAATGTGGAACATCCCCGAGTCTGAGTTGAATGCTCTCGGTGACTTGGCATTGTTTGCAGGCATGAAAACGATTGAGCTTGGGTGCGGAACGGGCTACATCTCGGCTTGGTTAGCAAAACTCGGTGCTGAGCCGACGGGAATCGACCCTACTCCAGAGCAACTTGCCAACGCGAAAATGTTTCAACAAGAGTTTGGGATTGAATTTCCTTTAGTTGAAGCCTATGCCGAGAATCTGCCATTTGCGGACGAGTCCTTTGATTTTGCGGTCAGTGAATATGGGGCGGCGATCTGGTCAGACCCTTATTTATGGCTTCCAGAGGCGGCACGGGTTCTGAAACCTCGCGGACGTTTAGTGTTTCTTCGCAATGGAATTTTGACTGCTCTTTGTACTCCCTCTGGCACCTCGCCGGCGACTCCTTTGATGGTTCGCGATTACTTCGGTTTAAATCGAATTGAATGGAACAAAGATGATCCTGAGGAATTCTTGCTAACCTATGGTCCCTTGATCCGTTTGCTGCGGGATAGCGACTTTGAGATTGAGAATCTCATTGAGATTCAGGCTCCGAAGGACATGAAGGTTCGGTACGATTACGTTGATGCCGAGTGGGCTCACCGTTGGCCGAGCGAAGAAATTTGGTGCGTACGGAAGCGATGTTAGACGCTCTGATGCGCGAGTGGAAAACCCTAGGGAATCCGGTTTTTACCGATTCGATGGTCGTTCGATTTGAGACAGAAGGCTACTGCCAAGTGCTAGCTAATGGAAGTCTTGAGGGCGTCGCTGATGAGATAATTGAGCGAGAGATTGCTTATCATCGTTCCATTGGACGATCCTTTGAGTGGAAGCTCTTTAGCACTGATTTACCCGCAGATCTTTTGGACCGATTGGTTGCTCGAGGGTTCGAGGTTGGCACTAAGGAAGTCGTTTGTGCGGTTGATCTTGCAAATTATTTTCGAGAGAGTGACCCAGACATTCGAGTTGAGCGGGTTTCTAACGAGATTCAATTGAACGACTTCCGATCAGTTGCTGAAGCAGTATTTAGCAAAGACTTTTCCTTTACGACTGGCGTTCTGGCAAAGTGTTTGGCAGATGGTTCGGATGCCGAGGTTGGTTTTGTTGCCTACAGCGGAGACACTCCGGTCAGCATTGGTCGGCTGGACCGTGGTGAGGGCAATATTTGCGGAGGACTCTATACGGGGGGGACGTTGCCAGATTATCGGGGTCAGGGATACTACCAAGCGGTAGTTGCTGCTCGGGTTGCAAGAGCTCGCGAGGTTGGCTTGCGGTGCTTGTGGGTTGATGCGAGACCGACGAGTTTGCCGATCTTGCAACGGCTTGGGTTCGAGGCAGTGGTCGAGACGTGGCCATGTGACTGGCATTGTCCTAAATAGTCATCTTCAATAGTGAATTCAAGACAGGACTTGTAGTTCATTTTTTGACTTTTGGTTGAGAGGCTCAATCCCAAGAGCTTGATGCAAGAACTCGATCGCAGCTGGTCGATTTCCTTGCTTGATTTGGATTTTCGCCAATCCTAAATACGCATCGGTGTATCCGGGTTCTATTTCTATAGCTCGCTTGTACTTCTCATTTGCTTCCTCGAACCGATCCATGATGAAAAAAACGTCTCCGAGATTTGAGGCAGCTCCAGGTAGAGTTGGATCTTCTTCGCAAGCCAATTTTCCTTTAGTGAGAGCCCCCTCTATGTCACCTTTTAGTAAGCAAGTATGACTCCAATTGACGAGTATCATCGCAGATTCAAACCCATGTGGCCATCTAGCGATACTCGCCTCGAAGATTTCGGCTGCTTCATTGTAGCGACCAAGCTTGAGCAGTGCGAGCCCTCGATTCACAATCGCAAACCCAGGTTCTATTGGGGACTCCAGCGCCACCTGATACAGTGACCCGGCCTCTTTTTTTCGTCCTTGACGGTCCAAGATAGAAGCCAAATGAAATGGATAGCGAATGATATCTTTTGGACTTGAAAGAATGTCTTCCCACGTCTTTGCGCTACGAGCGTATTCGAAGAGGCAAAGTTGAACCATTGCGATCCACTCTTTGGCGTACTGCTGTTTCGGATTGGTCTTTTCGATTTCTCGAAGAAGTTGACGAGCTTCGTCCCGGCAACCAGATTCAATCAAATAGCTGATCAACGCTGACTTCAGGGGCAATGATTTCGGTTTCTTGGCAAGCAGGTCACGAGCAACCTTGATAGCATCAGGTTTGTGCCCATCCTCATAGTTTGCTCTCGCAAGTTCGCTCAGCAATTGGGTATCTCTTGGACATCGCTTAAGCGCCGAGTTAAGCATTTGAATTGCTTCAGACACTTCGCCAGAATCGATCAAAGAAGACGCGTAGGCTGAAGTAATCGCAGTTGATTGGAATGGCGAAGCCGCGAGAGCATCTTGAAATGCTCTTTTGGCACTTTCATATTGACCTAGCCCAGAATACGAGCGTCCAAGGGCAGTATAAAGCTTGGAATCTGGCTTTCGTTTGAGGGCGATTCCTTCTTTACATATTCGCATTGCCTCTTCGTAGCGGAGTTGCATGAATAATATTCCGGCGAGAATTGCATGCAATCGTCCGCGAGTAGGATATCGGCGGACAATGTCGGACATCACGGCTTCGGCTAACTGGATTTCGCCACGCAACATGAATCGAATCGTCTTAGTGAGAGCAATGAGCCTTGGAAAGGCTCCCCAAAAAAGTTCGATGGCATAGCCAAAGTGATCCACACCTCCAGCTTATCGCTTTTTTGGATGCAGAAAAAAGTAAAAATATATCTCAAATACAGTACCCCCCTATGGTATATATTTCTTATAGGTATTTATGCGGAAGGCTTTCACTCTCATCGAACTACTCGTCGTCATTGCGATCATTGCGATTCTCGCGGCAATTCTTTTCCCAGTTTTTGCCCAAGCAAAGGCAGCAGCAAAGAAGGCTGTGGATCTCTCGAACCACAAGCAAATCATCTCAGGAATCATGCTTTATGCCGGGGACAATGACGATCAGACTTGTCACACCCACCACGACCTAGAACCGCCAGAGACCATTGCGGACCTTTATCCTTGGTACGAACCGATCCAACCATACTTGAAGAACAACGATGTCTTCCGAGATCCAGTAGTTAGTGCAACACCAACATTGTTTCCTTACCCATTGAATGCAACAGACTGGACAAAAGTTCGAACCGATTACCTAATCAATGGGTTCTTTTCGCACGGAGCAAATTTGACCGCGTTTTCACGGCCAGCCGAGCAAATCATGATTGGAGAACGACACCTAGGTATTGGGTTCTTTGATTACCATCCCTGGTCATCGGCGCCGGACGGAAATTGGGAGAGGGGCTTCCTGGACGGATCAGGCTATAAAATTGGAGACATTGAGGATAACTCGCAGTTACCTGACCCGAAGAACATTGGCCGCCACACGGGTGGAAACAACTATTCGTTTGCCGATGGACACGCCAAGTGGTTCAAATTTGCGAACACACTTAGTAAAGAACTTCCAGCCAATGACGTCAACAATTGGGGAATGCACAACATCGACAACCTCCCGCCCAACGACTAGTTTCCGACGTCAAACTCCACGAAAATTGGTTTATTGATTGCGATCGGAGCTGTCCTGTACTACGTACTCAGCCCTAACCAATCTTCTGGAACGGTCGATAGTGAAACTAAGCAAAAAAAACCTGGTGCACGGACAAAGAAGCCTCAGCTCAGTTCCGAATAAAAGGAGCCTTTTCAGATTGTTCTGAAAAGGCCCTTCATTCTTCCAATCCGTCTGTAAACCCCTATTTGCCGTCGGCCAACGTGTCTCGGATGAAATTCTTGACATCGTCATGAAACTTCTTTCGAGAGCCTCGCTCGATGTACATCATGTGCCCAGCTGGATAGTAGGCATAAGAGATATGTGACCGGGTTTCTGCGTCCAATCCCATGTGGTTAATGGTGTAGATCGAAGCATTGAACGGACAAGCGAGGTCGTAGTATCCGAAGCAATATAGCACTCGAAGATGCTTGTTGGCTGACATGACGTTTCGAAGGTCGGTTGACGTTTCTGGGTAGCTGCCCTCTGGATTTTGCCATGGGTAGACGTTTCCGAAGGTGTTGTATTCAAGGGTCGTTTTGATTTTAAGCTCGTTGAGAACGTAGTCATGAAATGCGCTGACAAATGGAGCGGTAATCGAGTCGCTTGAAGCGTCACCTGATTGCTGGCCCCCGACTTTCAGTTCCTCTTTCGACGTTAATCGTCCGTCATAGCGGCCAATTGCGAGTCCCTCTTCGCGAAGAAGTTCTTTGAAGAACGCAAATTCAGGGACGCGAAGATTGGAGCCTAAGCAGTATTTCTTTGAAAGCCCAAGGTATTCACCAAGTTTGGTGGCGATTCGGTCGGTTTCTTTTTCGCTTAGACTATTGCCTCGAAGCAATGCAGGGCCATATTCTTCGTCGACCCATTTGGTAACTTCGGCAACAACGGCTTCGACGCTTTTGAATCGAGGCAGAGCTTTCTTATGGTAGTAAGCACAAGCCGCCATGGTCGGTAAGAAACCAATGAACGTTGCATCGTTTCCGCGCATGCCGTCGAGGGTCAGGAAGTTGTTTGATCCAGAAATACTGACAAAACCGTTGATGGCTACTCCGTTTTGGAACAAGCTATTGGCTAGCCCCGATCCTCGAATTCCGCCGTAGCTTTCGCCGGCAATAAACAGAGGTGACTTCCAACGGTTGTGCTCAGTTAGCCAGTTCTTGACAAACTTTGAGAACGCATCGATATCTTGCCTTAGGCCAAAGTACTTTTTGCCAAGTTCAGGTTTTGCTATTCGACTAAATCCAGTTCCCGGAGCATCAATTACGACAACGTCCGTAAAATCGAGCCAGGAATCCGGATTATCGACTGCTTCGAAGGGCGGTTTGGGGAGGCTCCCGTCATCCATCATCGTGGCATGTTTCGGTCCAAGTCCACCCATGTGGAGCCAAATGGTTGCACTACCAGGACCGCCATTGAATGCAAAAGTCACGGGGCGATCTTTCGCATTTGCATCCTCTTTTTGGTAGGCAACATAGAACATCCTGCATTCAATCTCACCGTCGGTATTTCGCAATGGAAGCTGGGCGGCGGTGGCGGTGTAGTCGACTTTTCCAGTCGGCAAACTCACACTATGCTTGGTAAGGGATGAAGTGATTTCCTGGTTCGTCGCCGGAGCAGGCTTAGCAGCTTCCTGGGCAAAAATTGCAGTTGGAGCGACGACCAATATTGCTACCAAAGACTTTAGATTCATGGTGCCCAGGTTACCTTTGAAGAAGAGCCTAGAATATTGAATAGCGGCTCATTACAAAGTGTCCATCGAGAGGGATTGTATTCACTACTAACCTCGGTTTTCAGGAGTTGGCGAATGGGATAGATCTGATATCGAAGGTGAATTCCTGATTGAGCCAATGTCGGAAGGATGTTGCATCGAAAGGCAGTTTCACAGTCGGCTGACCTACAAATGTACGGTTCATGAATATGAAAAAAAGATTGCGGGCACTCGAACGAACTCTGTGAGCCAACGCATTCCTTACGCTTTGCCTTATAGCAAAGGTTCTGATCTATATTGGCAGCGGTTTGGGCCCATAGGCGAACGAATGTGGATGGCTCCAGACCTTTTCGCTCCACCAACCATCAAGGCATTTCTTGGTGGAAAGGAGCATGCTATGGAAGCCGTGCTGGAATACATGAAAGGCGAATTACTTGGTTGACGGCGGTGATCTTCAGCATAAGGAGGGTCTGGCAAACCCTCAAAGAAGCCTCCTTCAATTTGGTTGGCTTTTATCCCATCGGTGGACTCTTAATATAGGATCATTGAGTTGAATTTTAGTCCCATTCGAGTCCAAAAGGTCCATCCATGTGATTCATATTGGAAGAAAGGCCCGGGATGTGTT
>JAYUOQ010000427.1:0-7766 GCA_043760685.1 Armatimonadota bacterium
AACGATGCCCAGATTCGTGGGTAGCTTTGATTTGTTCTTCCCAGAACGTTGGTACTCATGCTCGCACCAATTGGTCAATTAAGACGAACACGAAAACGCCAATCGAAATGCAGCCGTTGAGGGTGAAGAACGCAAAGTTGACTTTTCTGAGGTCATTCGGCTTGACTAACGATTGTTCGTAGAAAAGCATAAGACCGGCAAAGACCGGACCCAGCCAGCCAATCCACGTCATCCCTCCCATGAAAGCCTTAGCGATAAAGGCAGCGAAGAGAAACAATATCGAAAGCGCATGTGAAAGTCGGCTAATCGCTAGGGCCAACTGTTTACCCAAGTGTTCCGGCACCGAATGGAGCCCATGATTACGGTCAAATTCTTCATCCTGAAGCGCATAAATGATATCAAACCCAGCAGTCCAAAACAGTACCGCAAGCGTTAATAAGATAGGAACAACGCCTACTGTGCCCGTTACTGCAATCCACGCCGCACTCGGAGCAATACCCAGCGAAAGACCAAGCCAAAAGTGGCACAGCCACGTAAACCGCTTTGTTTTGGAATAAAAGACCGTCACAAAGAGAGCAACCGGAGACAAGATCAGGGTGACCGAATTGAGGCTTGCGGCTGCAAACACGAAGAGGATCACCGATGCATAAAAGTACAGGTTTGTCGTACGTAGACTTAACAAACCGGACGGAATTGCACGAATCTTTGTTCGATCATTGATCGCGTCGATATCTCGGTCCGCGATGCGGTTGTAGGTCATTGCTGCGGTACGACAACTGACCATTGCCAAGAGGATCAGTAAGAAAACCCGCAAACCTGGCCAACCGCTCGGCGACGCCCAAATCATCCCGATCATTGCGTATGGCAATGCAAAAATTGAGTGCTCAAATTTGATCATTTCGAGAAACACTCGAAATGCCTTCCATCCGGAGGCTTGACCTGTGATTTGAGCCATTCCTTATATTCTACGTTGTATCAGAACTCGTAGGCGGCTGGTCCAAACTCAATCGTTCCACTTTTTGGATTGTTTCTATCGGCACCTTCAACCATAAACAGACTCTCCCACTGCAAATTACCTTTCGGAGTTGAGCCCCCAGTTGACGTCGTGTCTGCCGGCAAATTAACAAATGGAATGACTACCGCTCGCCAACCATTCCGGTCCGTGTCCGAGTTCAGAGTGCCAAGGAAGACTTGAAAAACAGTTCCATTTTCATCCTTGAACTTTGCATAGAAATTATTGTTTGAGTTATCGGGCCTGATCCAGATAACAAAGCGTTTGGCTCCGTCAGGAATTGCGATGCTCTGAACTGGCGAGAGGCTTGCTCTTAGCGACTCACGACTTAGTACATAGTCAACTGAGCCGCCCATTTTTGTTCTTGAAATCTTGCTATTGTTGAAGCCACCTTCAAGTTGCCACATAGTTGGATTCAAGTCAACTCGCTTAATTTGGCAATCCCCAATTCGTTGACCACCGACAAGCGCAACGATGGTGGAATCACTGTCATTGTTGGCTAAAGGCTCGATAACTCGATCAGTCTTTACATTGGTGAAGCACGTTACGTTTGCCCCTGTTTCCTTCCGGTCATACCTAAACTCAATTTTCGCACTTGCCATTGATGTCGGCTTTTGAATTACCGCACACCAGCCATCTTCATCGATCGGAGGCGCGAATGCGATGCTCAAGGATGTCCGGGCAATTGGCGAAGGTTGTTTTACCGGAGGTTGCTTATCGGGCGGCTGTTTAACAGGTGGTTGCTTGACTGGTGGTTGTTTCACCGGTGGAGTAGGCTCAACCACTGGCTTCTCCGGCGGTTTCGTAAACGCTTCTTTATTTTCGGCAATGATTGAGTTGTATAGCGCCCGATTGGATCGATCCGACATATCGTAGGCTTCAAATTTTGGCAATCCTCCAATTTTTTGATACCACATGGCTCGGACCATCTTGCCTTCTCCGACTCCTATAATCACCCAGTCAAGCGGATCCTTCTTCTGCATTCGCTTGAAAATCGAGCAGCCCTTAAACGCCTTTGTCGTCAGTCTTGCCGCATCAAATGCTGGCTTTGGCGCAAGGTTCGATTTGACCATTCCGAACCGATGATTGATATTCTTTGGATCGGGGCCATCATCTTTCCAACCGTAATAGATTGAGACTGGGCTGCCTGCCGCAGCACTTAACAGCCAAAGTTTGCTAAGGTACATTGCTTGCCGATCATCGTTGATCCCTGTACTTGGAGCCGTACTGTAACCCCATTCGGAGCAAACGACGGGAAGATTTTCTCGACCAAGAGGCGCTCTGGCCCGAATGATTTCTTGAACGCGTTCGTAATCCTTGACAACCGTTTCTGGGCCACTTGCCCGATATGGGTGGACGGATACTCCGTCAATGAGCCCAAGAAGTTCTGTACTCAGCACTTTCTTAAGAAAGGCGTCATCGATGGTTGAGATTCCGGGGGCAATGATTCGGCAATTTGGATCCGCTGATCGCATCGATTTTGCCGCCTTGAGAGCCAATGCAGCGTAACTTGCAGGATCAACTTTCGGTTTCCAGAAGTTGTCGACATTGGGTTCGTTCCAGATCTCCCAAACAATCTCTTCGCCTCGAAAGTGAGTGACTACCGCTTCGGCCCACCGAGCATAGGCATCCTGAGCCTTCGCAGACTTTGGCGCACCATTGTCATAAAGTTTGTTGCCGTAGTCGAGAACAAATAATGGGCGGATACGGGCAACTTTGAGTTGTCCGACGAGCCGGTCATAGGTCGCGAAGTCGTATTTTCCGACGGCCTTTTCGGTCAGTTCCCAATTGAAATCGGTGCGAACGTAGTCTACGCCCGACGCCTTAAGAAGGTCAATTTCTCCCGGTCCAGGTTCCGTGAAATGGATATTTACTCCAAACCCTTGCCAGATTTTCTGTGGAGCGGGTGATTGTTGAGCAATCGCCAGGCCACAGAGTGCCGCCGTAACGAAACCCATTCCCACGATTATAAGCCAATTTTTCACCGATAGCAACTGGTAACGGGTTGGAATCGTGCGATTCCTCATGCGTGCCATTCAGAAAAGATGGCAACAAACAACCATTATTGCTGGGTGGCAAAGGATTTGATTGCGGAACGTTTGCCCTAGATGAAACGATCCAAACTTTGCCAGATTGGCCTTTTTGTGTTCTTGCTTCTGTCACTCCTAGGGTGTGGCGGGGCCGGTGGCACATTTGCAAGTGCCTTTAATCTCTTCATTACCGATGACGCATCCACACAGTATTCAGGTGTTTGGGTCAAGCTCTACAAAGCTGAACTAAAGGGAGAAGGCGACAAATCTGTCGTCCTATTTGAGAGCGCCGAGGGCGTTACCGTAAACCTACGCCAGCTTAACGATGGAGCGAGCAAGTTCCTTTTACTCGCTCCAGCCAAAGTTCCTGACGGCACTTACAATAAGGTTCAATTTGAAGTGAATAAGACCGTTGATTTGGTCGCAGTTGGGACTGGTGCGGCTTCGACCGCCGTGTTCCCAGAGGGCCTTAATAACACTACCGGTAACTCAGTGCTTGTCGCAAACTTGTCGCCTAGCATCGTGATGCCAGGTGCAGGCAAGGTTGTTGTTGACTTCGACCTAAAACATTGGGATGTTGTAAACGGGGTTATCACTCCAGTTTTGAAGCATCACGATGGCTCGGGACTTGAAGACGAGTCTCGACATGAGCGATTTGAATATCATGGAATTATTGGCAACCTCAGCGGTGTGGCGCCAACGCAAACGTTTGACCTTTCGCTCAAAACCGGCGGAACCGTTCATGTGGTAACCGATGATTCGACCGATATTGTTGGCGAAGGCACCAATGCTGGACTGGCTGGTGGACTCAGAGCAGAGGTCTATGGGATTTTTGATCCCGCTTCTGGTTCGGTTAAAGCAAACATCATTCACTTTGCAAACGCTCATGAAGGCAACGAAATGGCGAAGGCAACCGGAAAAGCATCGAATGCAAACTCAGAAGCTGGAACATTCGATCTCGCTCCTAAATACACCAAAGGCTTTGCGCCAAAGGGAGATATCGTTTCTGTAGTAACCAATAGCGAAACTCAATTTCGGGGTCGACATGGTGCAAATCTAACTCAAACTGAATTCTTCTTTGCGATGGCATCGTCCGGAGCCAATGGAAGCATTGATCTTAAGGGTAGTTTCGATGAAGGTTCGAACACAATCACTGCCCAGGAAATCCACATTGAGCATGAATCCGAATTTGGTAGTGCCCTGGCCGGTGGACGAACATCCAATCCAAATGCGGAAGCGTTGACCTTTGACATTGCTGTGGCTCGATCAACTGGAATCGAAGGCATAGGAGATTCGTTGAAAGTACAGCTCTTACCGGACGTAGAAATAAAAGGTCCACATGGCGTTGTTGCTTCCAAAGCACAATTCTTCTCCCTCCTCAATGAGAAGTCTCGATTGGTTGGCATCAAGGGTGCTTACAACTCAGAGACTCAGACTCTCGTAGCATCTAGAGTTGAATATGTGGTTGACACAACCGTCAACTTCTCAGCAAAAGGCGTAACTTCAAATCCAAATTCCGAAAACAGCTCATTTGACTTTCTTGTCTCCGAAGTTTCTGGGATTGATCTATCACACTCGACACCTGTTCATATCACTCTCGGTCCGAACACAGTATTGAAAGGTGCTGATGGCCAAGTGATCAATAATGAGCAGTTCTTTGTCCTCCTCGCAGCTAAGTCTCAAAAACTCAACATTGTTGGCACTGCGACCTTGCCTGATGGCTCGATCGAAGTTCAACGAATTGAAGTTAAGGCCGATGAAATCGTTCAATCAGATGCTCGGGGAACCACAAGCAGCCCTAACGCAGAAGGAGGAGCATTTGCCCTTACCATTGCTGACCATCACGGCTTTGATCCAGCTGAAGGCGCGATGTTGGTCGTGCTTGGAGAAGGAGTAATTCTTAAGGGGCCACAAGGAATCTCGATCAACCGAGCTCAATTGTTCTCCTATCTGAACGAACATTCTCGAACGGTCAAGGTAACCGGTGACTACTCCGACGGAGTCTTTACCGCAAAGAAAGTTGAATTGATCATTGGCCAATAGTTAGCATTTGGTCTCGGTATATGTGGCGTGTCTTCTTGACACGCCACTCTTTTTTTGGGTTTGTCGTATTTTTCTTTTACAAGATACGTTCAGTGAATAGGTACGACCAAGTTTAGAGGCAGTATTTCTTCATATTGCAACTAAACTCAGGTTGGAACGGGTGTTCAGAAAATGAAAAATCAATTAAATCGAATAAAGGTTGTGGCTCTGGTAGTCTTGTTCGCCTTTTTCGCCATGCTGGGCTGTGGTGGATCGGGTGGAGGAGGAGGGGGCTCAACAGCATTCAAACTCTTCGCTACTGATGACCTGCATCCTGGGTATTCCGGAGTTTGGGTAAAGATATTTAAAGCTGACCTCAAGAGCAGCACTGGCGGAACAATATCTGTTTTTAACAGCACGACAGGATTAACCGTCAATCTCAGATCACTTCACGATGGTGCAGCAAAGTTCTTGCTTCTCGCTCCTGGACAAGTGCCAGACGGTTCATACAACAAAATTGTTTTTGAACTTGATAAGTCCGTTACTTTAGTGGCTACCCCTTCAGGAGCAGTTTCCACAGCCAACTTCCCCAACGGTTTGAATTCGACGGTTGCTGGACATTCCGACTTGTCGCTCGACTTTTCGCCTGCCCTCATTATTCCTGGAGCTACCAGAGTCGCCGTTGACTTTGACCTTAAGAATTGGGTCGTTGCTGGTGGAGTTATCACTCCTGTCCTCGAACGACATAACGAAATTGGCCTTGACGATCCATCGCGACATCAAAAGTTTGAGTTTGAAGGGCTTGTTGGGAACCTTGCTGGGACTCCTCCCACTCAAACATTCAGCCTGACACTTAAGCATGGTGGAACGGTTTCTGTATCCACAGACGACACAACTCAAATTGTTGGCGACGGTGGTGTGACGACTCTTGCCAACGGGCAAAAAGTCGAAGTCTATGGAGCATTTGATCCAACTACCAACAAAATTGTTGCAAAAATTATTCGCTCCGAATCTGAGTTTGAAGACGAAAACAAAGCGATTGGCATTTTGTCAAACGCTAACGTTGGAAGCCTGACGTTTGACCTAACTCCAAGCTATACACGGGGATTTGCTCCTCAAGGTGAGAAGATCATTGTTCAAACCAATGGAACGACAAAGTTCCGAGGCGCACATGGCTCGACTTTGACGGAAGCCCAGTTCTATGCTGCGGTGCAAGCTGCTGGAGCGAATGTAACGGTGGAAGTTGAGGGCACATATAGTTCCGGATCCAACACTTTGACCGCGAAAAGCGTTCATTTTGAAAGCGAGTCGGAAATGGGAGAGGACGAAGGCAAAGGAGCCACTGGTTCCCCAGACTCAATTGAAGGCACATTTAATGTGACTCTTACTGAATCTGAAGGCTTTACACCTCCCGGTGGACCGCTTCCAGTGAAGGTTGGACCTAATGCTGAGTTCCGAGACAAGAACGGAAACTCAATCACGAAGTCCGCTTTCTTTGATATCATTACCGCTGGTTCAAAGACCGTTGATATTAAGGGCGCTTACGCAAGCAACCTCTTCACTGCATCGAGGATTCGACTCAGGAACTAGGGTTACCGAAAAGTCAATCAAGGGCAGGTGGACATCCACCTGCCTTTTTCATTCATAATCATCATCACAATGGCGTTCAAAATTGCGGTACTTCCTGGCGACGGAATCGGTCCGGAGGTCATCACCGAAGCGGTCAAAGTCGTCCGCGCGGCTTCCGACAAATATGAATTTGAGGAAGCAATAATTGGTGGTGCCGCTTACGATAAGACTGGCCATCCACTTCCTCCCGAAACACTGAGCCTCTGTCGGGAGGCTGATGCCATTTTGATGGGAGCCGTAGGCGGACCACAGTGGGAAAATATTCAACCATCCTCGCTTCGACCCGAAATCGGTGCTTTGCTTGCCATTCGGTCTGAGCTAAATCTGTACGCCAACATTCGTCCGGCAAAGACACTAAAGGCTCTGTTGAACGCTTCCCCGTTGAAAGGCGACCACGGCATGATTGACCTTGTCGTTGTTCGAGAGCTCACCGGCGGAATTTACTTTGGTCAGCCTCGAGAACGAAGAGACAACGGTAATACGGCAATTGATACGTGCGTGTACACCAAAGAAGAAGTTCGTAGAATCGCCGAGCAAGCCTTCAATATTGCGCGAACAAGAAAGCACGAGATTGTGAGTGTCGATAAAGCCAACGTTTTAGAAACTTCGAGGCTTTGGCGGGAAGTAGTTACCGAAATGGCAGCGGCAAACCCTGACGTTAAGGTCACCCACATGCTCGTAGACAATTGTGCGATGCAACTGGTCCGCCATCCGGGTCAGTTCGATGTCATCTTAACCGAGAACATGTTTGGTGATATCCTCAGCGATGAAGCTTCCATGATCACCGGGTCACTCGGGCTCTTGCCTTCTGCATCACTCGGGCCTTCAAAAAATGGTCGGGCCTTTGGTTTGTACGAGCCGGTTCATGGCAGTGCTCCAGATATTGCTGGACAAGGCAGAGCTAATCCAATTGCGACGATTCTGAGCGCAGCCATGATGCTTCAATACACCTTTGGTGACTTGGAAACCGCGAAACGAATTGAGGATGCCTGTGAAAAGGTTCTCGAATCTGGACTCAGAACTGCAGATATTTTTGAGAAAGACTGTCAGCTAGTTTCGACAACTAAACTTGG
>JAYUOQ010000428.1:0-3000 GCA_043760685.1 Armatimonadota bacterium
CGAGCAAGTCGAAAAACTTTAAAATGGGTCTCCTACCTATAAGTAGGAGGCTTTTCATTTATGCGATTATCTGCAACCGGTAAAAGGTGGATTCTTCCAAATGTCGACCTCAAATCGGTAGATATCCTTGTCAAAGAACTCGGTATTCACCAACTAACTGCAAAAGTTCTTGTCCACCGCGGACTAACCAACCCCGCCAGCGCCTTCAAGTTCCTTAATCCCTCACTAGATGACCTCGGAGCGCCAGAGAGGCTTCCGGACTACGAAAACGCCGTAAAAGAGATTTTAGCGGCAAAAGAAAACGGTGATCTCATCTTCGTTCACGGAGACTATGACGTTGATGGAGTCACGTCCGCAGCAATATTCGACCGCTTCTTAAAGAAGATCGGTTGTAATGTCTACACCCACGTTCCTCACCGCACAAAAGAGGGATACGGTATCAATATCAATCTTGTCCACGAAGCCCAGCAGCGTGGCGCCAAAGTGTTCCTCACATGCGACTGTGGCATCGGAGCCCACGATCAAGTGGAGGCCGCCCTTCAATACGGCATGAGAGTTGTAGTAACCGACCACCACGAGCTAAAGGAAACCATGCCTAACGCTCATGCCGTAGTAAACCCCCACCGAAGGGACAATCAATATCCGTTTCCCGCACTCAGTGGTGCGGGCGTCGTCTTTCGCCTCTGCGAAGGAATCGCCAAGGAACTAGATCCCAGTTCAGTATCAAGCTATCGCAAGAACTATCTAGATCTTGCTGCTCTTGGCACCATTGCCGACGTGATGCCCCTGATAGAAGACAACCGTATCATCGCAAAGTTTGGCCTCGAAAGACTAACGGAAACAAAGAAAAAGGGGATCGTCGCCCTAAAAACGATCTCAGAAATAACTGGAAAAGTTGGCTCTTACGATGTTGGTTTCAAACTTGGACCAAGATTAAACGCTGCCGGTCGGATTGACGACGCCGCTTTAGCCCTCGAATTGCTCCTCAGCGAAGACGACAGCGAAGCCCTTCGGCTGGCACAAGAACTCGACAAGCACAATACCGATCGCCGAGCAGTCCAAGAAGTAATGATTGATGAAGCCGTTGCTATGGTTGAAGCCATGCCTTCCCTGCCCAACGCCTTACTCATCTTCAAAGATACGTGGCATGCCGGTGTCGTCGGAATCGTAGCCGGAAAGCTGAAGGAACGGTTCAATCGACCCGCTTTTGTTGGTTGCATCGAGCCAGAGTCCGGCCGAGGGAAAGCCTCCGGCCGCTCAATTCCTGGTCTCAATCTAGCCGCTATGATCCAAAACTATCCACTCATTGTTTCGGGTGGCGGTCATGCAATGGCAGCTGGCATTGCATTTGACTTGGACAATGTTGAGATAATCTCGAAAGCATTCAACCAATACGTAAGCCAATTCCTCAAACCCGAAGATTTCATTCCGGCGGTCGAGTTAACTGCCGACGTCGAAACCGACGAACTCACCTTCGGCCTCATTGAAGAACTTGAGAAGCTTCAACCATTCGGTATGGCAAACCCAAAACCGATATTCTATGCTTCCGACGTAACCCTCAGTTCGCTACGATCAATGGGAGACGGGTCTCACGCCAATCTAACAATATCACCAAAATCGGGTCAGACCAACCTTCGAGGCGTTGGCTTTGGATTGTTCGAAACATTCTCAACTATCGGACAAGGTCAAAAGGCTGACCTCGTATTTGAACCTCAAATTAACGAATTCAAAGGAAATCGAACTGTACAGTGGAAGATTTCAGATGTCCGTCCGCTTGAACATGCTGACTCCCAACTGTAACCATAATCGTTAGAAGTTCGACTTTCCTACGAACTTGAATCGGAATTGTTGTGCCCGGAATCAACCGGTAAGTTGCCCTTGAGAAATCAATCTGATTTCGGATCATGACGCCACTGATGTCCACAATTGCATCACCCACTTCTAATCCTGCCAATTCAGCGCCACTGTCCTTGGTGATTGACTGAATCTCAACACCGCCAAACTTACTGTCGCTAATGAATACTCCGAGGAGTCCGTAATTAGCTTTCTTTTCCGGAGTCAGAAAGCCTAAAAGTGCTTTGTTGGTTACTTCCCATGTAGGCGAATAGGCTACGACTAACCCTCGAGGTCCCAAGTTCCTGCTGGTAAGTTGTTGCTGTCCAACATTGGTGCCCACTTGCTTAGAAGATTGTGCCGCACCCTGAATATCGAAACTCTGTTGATTGTTTGATTCCTGCGCTAATGCCGCAAAAAGACCGCCAATCAGGTTTCCACTTTGGCTAAACAATAGTGCGCCACCCATCTGCAAGGCAGGTTGTTCCACCCGGATCTCTTGAACCGGAAAAGTCCGCTTGGATTTCTGATCAACCCCAATCTTTTCAGCTCCAGTTAATTCTGCTCTTAAAACTTGATGCGGCAAAACCGCAAGAATATTGCCTTTCTCACCATCTGACCTGTCTGCTGCCCGAACAAAAGTAATGCCGGCAGGACGAATCGTCGTTTTGATTAGCGTTAATTGAGACGCAGAATCAGTTGCTTCAATCTTCACTTTGTAAGAAAGCCCAGTCTCAGTGACCAGGTCTGTGACTCCTTTTTGAATCACGAGAGTATTGGCAACCGCATAGCCATCCGCACTGATGAATACAGCCGGACCGACTGCAACACCGTTTCGTGCAAGCACACCAATCGAGGTTCGCAATTTTTGCCAGGTCGCACTTTCTACTGCAGAAAGCTGCCCGTGCGTACTCGCCAATATTCCAATCTTAGCCGCCAATAACAACATTCTTTGTATCGTTTACCTCGGTCGCAACTGGAGCACCAACTCCAGAATCCTGATCTTTGTTAATCATAATCATCGTCGCATCAACACTTGGCAATGGTTCCGACTTCATTGCGGAATCTGCCGCAAAACCAGCAGCACCAGGACTCATTGCCCCACTGCCACCACTTCCACCGGTCAAAGAAACCGAAGTCTTAACCGATTCGCTGGCCATCTCCACT
>JAYUOQ010000429.1:0-7745 GCA_043760685.1 Armatimonadota bacterium
TCTGAAGCTACGGCAAGAAACTTTGGATTCAACAATGCACGAAGCCAAACCGCCGAAAATTGTTGGACGTTGTGGGTATGAGCGATGAAGAGTTCAGTAGCACCGATCCTTTCGACCTCTGGTCCAGACCACCTGGCGTTAATGTCCTCTCCAGTCGATGAGATTTGCCTGACGATATGGTCAAAGTCAGTTTCTAGCTCGGAAATCTCTTGGGAATTGAAAACGCCTTTTGCCACAAGATAGCCATTTTCGTCAAAAAACTCTTTATTTGTCATCGATAGTTTGTCCGCCTATTTTACTCTTGTGCCCATCAAAAGGGGAGATGAGATTTTGTAGCCAATAGCCCATGAGAAAAGGGATAACAATTGCGGCAAGCATGCTCAGGAACGCTAGAGAAAACCCTAGGCCCGCCATTGGCTTTTGATCTCTTGTGGCTTCCCATGCCCTTTTTATGGCAAAAATGTTAAATATCACTGCGAAATATCCGATTGCCAAGGACAAGAGCATGCCTAAGACGCTCATGGTAATAACAAACTTATAATCCTCCCAATGGTCGGCCTGCTGGTTCGGCATTGTACGCGAGTTTAAGTACCCGCTGCTGATCACCGTGGCCTGCATAGCCTGATTTGCCACGAACAAGCCGTTTAGCTCTGGCATGTGCGTTGCATTGAGAAGCATGCCATTGGTTATGTTTCTGACTTTCGTGTCCGGGCTGACTCTTCCCTGTCGCACCCATTCAACGAGCGTGGGAAGGTCGATCGGACCATATTCTTTTCCGTTTGCGCCCCGAACGATGTACTGCATTGACTGTTACTACTTGCCGCCAGTCGTCGCAATCCCTTGGATGAATGTCTTTTGGGCAAAGAAGAAAAGTATCACAATTGGAATGGTGAACATTGTCGCCGCAGCCATTAATTGCATCCAGTTCACGTAATAGTTGCTGAGAAACTGTTGGAGCCCATAGGCGAGGGTGTACTTACTCGGATTGCTGAGATACAAAAGGGGTCCAAGGAAGTCATTCCAGGTGCCCAGAAAGGAGAACAATGCGCAAGTAGCTAGGGCAGGCTTGCTGAGTGGCAATATGAGTCGAGTGAAAATTGTCCATTCGTTGGCGCCATCGACTTTCGCTGATTCAGCAAATTCCATTGGAAGAGTTTTGAAAAATTGCGTTAACAAGAATATAAAGAACGGTGCACCAAAGAATGCAGGAACAATCAGTGGCAAGTAAGTGCCATACCACCCGAGACTTCTGAATAACGAAAATACCGGAATCATGGTCACTTGACCTGGCAAAGCCATCGTCGCCAGCATTAATGCAAAGAGGACACTCGAGCCTTTAAATTTGATTCTGGCGAAACCATAAGAAACAACTGCACTGCTAAGCACGCTTCCAATGACAGTCATCAAACACAGAAACAAGGTATTTCGCAAATACACGAAGAACGGCATGGACTCCAAAGACTTTGGATAGTTTTCCCAGACCGGTGGATGCGGGATCATTCCGATCAAGCTAAATGCGGCAGTGCCAGAACCCTCCTTGGTATAAATCTGGGCGTCATCTTTTAATGATGTCGTGATCATCCAAAGCAGTGGCATGAGCGGAGGGATACTCAATACCAGCAACGTAACATACACCGCGACTTTTTGAGCACGCGTGAGTCTTGGTCCACCGTCAGTCTTCAAATCCAAGCTCCTTTCGTTTACGAAGTTCGTCACTTACCGTTTGATCCAAATTGATTAAGGCTTGTTTAGGTGTCACAGAGCCGCGACTAGCTTGGTCCTCTGCTCGATTAACTTGATCGAGATAATATTGGAGAAACCCCACGTTTGGATATGGATGACAATTGTCGCCTCCAAGGGTATCTACAAAGGTTTTAAATTGAGGATTGGTTCGAAGATAATCTTGGTATTTAGGAGAATTCGCGACGTCAGGAGACAAAGGAAGCCAACCACCCCAACAATAAAACTCAGCAGCTCGCTCGGGATGGGTCAAACCACTCCAAAACTTTACAAACTCGAACGCCCCCTTCTTTTGCTTCGCGGAAGTTGGAATGATCATAAAGTTTCCACCTAATGATCCTGCGTAAGGCTTTCCATCCTTGGGTGGAATCAACGGCCACACTCGATAATCCATGCCGGGGTTATACTTGCGAATTTCTTCAACCCGCCATTGTCCGTCATAAGCTATGGAAACCGCGCCTGGGATGAAGGGCCAAGCTCCGGTACTGGATCCCGTATTTTGTGATGCCCAAAATCGCTGGGCCTGGTCAAATCCAACTCCTTTCTTCTGCTCGACCAAAGCAGTCAGTGTGGCCAAATTTGATGGGGTATTCATGGTCAAAGTTTTAGATTCCTTGTCGTAAAATCCAGGACCCCACGCGTAAGCCTGGGTCATAAGTTCACTGACATTAAAGCCCATGCGCTTGATATTGCCAGATGAATCTTTTATATTGAGCTTGGTTCCAAGTTCGACCAATTCTTCAAATGATATTGGTGGCTTGTCGGGGTCAGCGCCAACCTCTCGGAGATGTTTGGCGTTGACGTAGTAGCCCATTAGGTCCGCGCCAATCGTGATCCCATAAGTTACGCCTTTAAACTGACCGCTTTCACGAATCGCCTGATATGGAACTTGGTTGAAGTATTCCTTTTCTTCTGGAGTCATGAGAGTTTCCAGATCAGTGAGGAGCCCTCCAGAAGCAATTGACGGAATTGCACCGTTCCACATTGACATCACGTCTGGTGGATCGCCGCCGATTGTTGACAACATGAATTTCGTTTCGCTTCCGGTTCCGGTGGTGAACATTGGAACGACTTCGTATTCAGATTGGCTATCGTTAAATCGGGAGACAATGCGCTTAACAACGACTTCCCATTCTCCGCCCCACCGATGCCAAAAAACGACCTTGGTTCGTCCGGGAATGTTCGCGTCAGGCATCTTCGCGGACATTAGAAGCCATGTTGCTGCGATAGCTAAAACAGCGAGAAAGGATCTAATTACGATCGCCTTGCTTGACTTCTCTCGATCGAAAGTAGGATTAGCCGCCATAATGCACCCACCGTTTTTGTGATTGGAAGATGAGGGAAGTCAGGATGACAATGATTACAAACAGAGCCCAAGCCATAGCACTTCCATATCCCATATCCATGTACTTCCAACTTCGTTGGAACATATACAGAGCATAAAAAAGAGTGCTGTCTTCTGGTCCACCGGATCCTTTGGAAATCATGAATGCCTGAGTGAAATATTGAAATGTTCCTATGACTCCCATGACCAAGTTAAAGAAAATTACTGGCGTTAACATCGGTAGGGTGATCATCCTTGTTTTCTTGAGGACCCCGGCGCCATCAAGCGTGGCGGCTTCATAGAGATATTGCGGAATATCCTTTAAGCCGGCAAGATAGATAACCATTGAGCCGCCCGCCCCCCAAATTGCCATAAAAACGAGACTCCAAAGAGTCCATTTAGGATCGGTGAGCCAACCGGGGCCATCAATATGAAACAGGGCAAGGACTCGATTTACAAGACCTACCTGGGGATTCAAAATCCACATAAAGATTGAAGTTGTAGCGACCATCGGAACGATGGAAGGCAAGTAAAAGATCGTTCGAAAAATAGCAATGCCCTTTACATTGATGTTGAGCAATAGGGCGAGCAAGACGCCTACTACTAAAACGATCGGCACTGATACAAGTGCGTATCGTATAGTTACCCAAAGTGATTTCCAAAAGAGCTCATCTTGGAAGAGCATCATTTTGTAGTTCGCTAATCCAATGAAATGGGGTTCCTGGATGATGTTGTATCGCGTTAGGCTCAAGTAGAAAGATCGACAAAAGGGATACAGTGTGAACACCAGAAAGCCAATCAACCAAGGTGAAATGAACAAGTAGCCAACCAGGTTTTCTCTAAATTTGTGCTTCATGTCCCCTGAATGCCAATATTACACCTAAGGGACCTATCCATTGGTAGAGCTTTCCCGGAATGATTGCTTGTTTCTTACCAGGATTGATATATTGCTGGGTTGAATGGCAAGAATGGCATCTTATACTTATCCCATGCATTCGAATGTTTTGAGTTCAAAATTCTTAACTCAATCGCAGGAGCAAAGAATCCAAGCGGTTCTTGAGGGCTTTCCGAGGTTTTCCCCTTGGGGCGTTTCGGAGTGGAATTCTATTGGTGGGTATAAGTGGACAACTGTGGTTGGTGGAAAAGTGCCCGATGCAGTTTTGTTCCGTGAGACAGACCATGCCGCCGTTTTAGAGTTACCTCGATATACAAATCTGATTTACCAAAGCGCGGATGCTATGTTCTTTACTTGCGCCACTGACGGCGTCCCGACTTTGTACGTTGTCAGACGAATACAAGTTGACAAGTTCTTAGAGCCGGTGGCGATGAAGAAACTGGTTGGTTCCACCTACTTCCCATCACTTGATCGTTTAGAGATCATTTCTGAATTTTCTGACCTTCCCGAGTTGATTGCGGGGCATTATTTAATGAGCAACAAATACTACATTTGGGTCTTGAATACGCGTACCGGTGAGTTCGATCACAACCCGATCACTTGGTTCAATGATTCAAATCCAGACTTGGGTTTTGAGAGCATCGAATTGGTTCAAATTGATCCTAAAACGAATCTCATCATCGGCGGTGGAGCCCACATTCCGAATTTCGTAATGTCTGTGGACGGCTCGACGCTGTTGACTTTTGTCCGTAACCACGTGGAACAGGAAATGGACCCAATGAGCATCCGGCTCGTTGAAAAATGGACGGACCGGCTTCAGAAGCACCAACCATCCTACATGGCTTAAAAAACCTGGGCTCACGGGCATGACATGGTTACTCATTTTTGGTGTAACCTTTCGCCAAAGTGAAACCAATTATTGTTACAGTAGCTGCGCTCTTCGTAGTTTCGGCATTACAGGCTCAGCAGACCCGACCAACAAGTCCTCAAGTTGGCAATTATACGCCTTACGAATACAACATTCCCATGCGGGATGGAGTCAAGCTGTACACAATAGCTTGGGTACCAAAATCGATCACCGGAAAGTCTCCAATGATCATGGAGCGAACTTGTTATGGTGCCGGTTCACCGCAATCTGGTGTCCGAGTTCGCAACAAGTGGATGGGCGAAGCGAACTATATCTTCATCTTTCAAGATGTTCGCGGTAAGGGAAAGAGTGAAGGAGATTTCGTTAATGTTCGACCGCTTAAAAGTGGGAACGAAAAGATTGACGAAACGACCGACACCTGGGATACTTGTGAGTTCCTCACAAAGACAGTTCCTAACAATAACGGAAATATTGGACTCTGGGGAATTTCCTATCCAGGCTTCTACGCAGGTATTGGTGCGATCAACACTCACCCGGCATTAAAGGCGGTATCTCCTCAGGCACCGGTTAGCGATTGGTTCATCGGTGATGATATGCACCACAATGGAGCGCTATTCCTTCAAGAAAGCTTTGACTTTTGTTCGGGATTTGATGTCCCCCGTGGTGGCAAACGGCCAACTATTGACCGGGAAGGTAAAAGCGCATATCAATTTTATTTGGATGCCGGAACCCTTGCCAACATGGAGAAAAAGTACTTTCAAGGCTTGATTCCGTATTGGAAGGATGAAATCTTGGTTCACGATACTTACGATAAGTACTGGAAGGATCGTTCGTTGACAAGAAACTTTAAGAACGTAAAGTGTGCGGTCTTAACTGTTGGCGGATTTTTCGACAAGGAAGACTTATGGGGAGCTCTAAACCTCTTTCAGTCTGGACAAAAAGCGAATCCTAAGGATAACTTTCTGGTGATGGGCCCGTGGTTGCACGGTGGATTTACTCGGGCAGGAGACTCGCTTGGTGAAGTTAAATTTGGTTCAGCGACCGGAGATTTTTACAAGGAGAAGATTGAGTTTCCATTCTTCGAAAAGTATTTGAACGGAAAGGATGTCCAATCACCAGCGAAAGCAAATATTTTTGAAACCGGAGCTAACCAATGGCACCAATTTTCTGAGTGGCCACCCAAGGGGCTCAAAGCTACTGATGTCTTTTTGTCAGATAATGGCGAATTGTCGCGGACTCCTAATTTTGTTGCATCAGAGAAATCCTATGTCAATGATCCTGCAAATCCAACTCCCTATCTTTGGGATTACATGACAAGTAAAGGCGCTCCTGGTGCGTGGATGATTTATGATCAGCGATTTGCTGAAAATCGTTCGGATGTTGTGACGTATCGGTCAGTTCCGCTTGACCACGACATGCAGATTGTTGGCAAGATTGATGCAAGTATGTTCATCAAGACGACTGGAACTGATTGTGACCTTGTTGTCAAGGTTATTGACGAGTACCCAGCAGATTCAGAGGAAACTTCTGCGACGGACAACACTAAAAAGCTCGGCAATTTCCAAATGATGGTTCGGGGTGACATTTTCCGATGCAAGTTTAGGGAGAGTTACGAAACGCCTAAGCCAATCATTCCTGGACAAATTACGAAGGTTGCATTTAAGCTGAACGAAACGATGCACACTTTCAAGAAAGGGCACAAGGTCATGATTCAGATCCAAAGCAGTTGGTTTCCTATTGCTGATCGCAATCCAAACAAATTCTGCAACATTGGACAAGCCGTTGATTCTGACTTCCAAAGGGCTACGATATCGATTCAACAGGGTGGCAGGAATGCGAGCAAGGTGACGTTCTTTACAATGGGCAAATAGGACTTCAGAGCAGTTCAATTTGTGATAACTGGAGCTTAGGTAGCTAAATCAACGTCATCCATTGTTACTCGCTAATTTAAATCTCTGCCTCAAACGAGGGATGCTTAGTGTTGCCTAAGTCCAGGAAGTCGACATTTCGTTTGAGGCAGAGTCACTTAGATTTAGAATCCATCTCAAAATGGTTCTTAACATTGAATTTTCTTTAACCTATTGTCCGTCGGCAAAACCAGCAATCTGAACAAGCTCACCAGTTACCATGTAATGGACTCGCTCTGCGATGTTGACACTATGGTCTGCGATTCGTTCGAGGTGATGAATAGCTAAGAACAACCACCCGTGGGCAACCACAAAATCCGGGTCTCTTCTCATGAGGAGAAATACTTGGGCCCTAAGTTCTCGATACAGGCCATCGGCTTCGTTTTCCAGAGTTGCAACTTGTTGAACTCGGTCGAGATCTCGTCGTACATAGGCCTCCAATGACTCGTGCAGCATTTTTCGACAAAGCGTGGCGAACTTGCCAAGATCAATAATATCGCTCCTTCCGCTCTCGTGGTCAATTTTAAGGGCGGCTTTGGCTAGATCGACTGCGAGGTCCGCACATCGTTCTAAATCAGTGATGATCTTTAGGCACGCTCCTACTAATCGAAGATCTGCTCCTGCAGGGTTTTGTAGCCCGATAATCCTCATACAGCGCGATTCTATCGCCAGTTCCATTTGGTCAATAACATCGTCCTGTAGAATCGCCTGTCGAGCCAAAACAGGATCAAGCTTGATTAGCGCTTGCGAAGCATCAGCCATCATACGCTCAACCAAACTAGCCATTTCGAGCAACTCATGCTCGAGCTCTGCTAGTTCGCGATCAAAATTTTGTCGAGCATAGTTTGGACTTTCCATTTCCTAATTAGGATTGTGGCAGAAAAGAGTGCGTTCACCGATGACTGTTGCCTCCGGATCTTGAGCGATGCAAATGTCCAGCTTACG
Organism: Armatimonadota bacterium; assembly: GCA_043760685.1. Lineage (GTDB taxonomy): Bacteria > Armatimonadota > Fimbriimonadia > Fimbriimonadales > Fimbriimonadaceae > Fimbriimonas. Next base: position 7,680 of record JAYUOQ010000429.1, read on the forward strand.
AATGCATCTTGAAGCAAAGCGACAACCAGTAATTCTAACTTTAGGGTCAGGGAGCTCGCCTTCGAG
>JAYUOQ010000430.1:0-2989 GCA_043760685.1 Armatimonadota bacterium
TTCCCCTCGGAACTCAATTTTTCCAAACCTCACGCGCTTGTTCTTATTGCTCTCGGAAATCAGTTCAAGATGTTGAGCAAAAGGAGACTGCTGGGCAACCGGGTCAACATAGTTGGCTCCCGTGCCTTGCGAAAGAGTCTCGCCCATGAATTGAGTAGAACCACGGTCAACGGCACCATCTTTCTTCTGATTAAAGATGTCCCAATTCCAAAGCTGACCATCACCCCCTAAATAAACTGTTCCAGCAAAGAGACCGCCGACCGGCATTCCAATGAATCGAAGATCTTGACCGGTATAAACCTCCGGCTGACCCCGCTCGCGGAGCTTTGGATTCTTTGCCTTTAAAGATTGAATTGGCGCTTCAAGCGTTTCTCGCGACGCACTTGAAGCCAATGAACTTGCCGCCACGGCAACCGAAGCCGTGCCAAGAAGGTCTCGGCGGGAAATGCTTTTTGACATTTACCGCCTATCCACCCTTCTGCATGGCTGCTCGCATTTCCTTTTCAGCTGCATCGGACCAGTAGCCACATTCAAGCTGAAAGAAAACCGAAGTGTAAGGCACCGTTAGCGGAGTCTTGATCAACAGAACCTTAAATGTCTTCCCGGCTTCGTCAAGCTTGCCAATGATATCTTCATGGAGCATCTTGTCAACACTTTGTCCCTTCAGCAATCCATCCAAACCCTTCTTATAGGCGGTGATACCGGGAGCATGCTTTGGGCTGACATAATCCATCTCGGCATCTCGGTAGATGTGGGGTCGCACGTGTTTGGTCTTTGCTAGCGCATTCAGTACTTCTTTGACGACACTCAGCTGGTCAGCATTTACCGTAATCGTTTCGACACCCGCTGAAATTTGCATAGGATAGGCTGAGTCCGCCACGACGATCCAGTTACGATGCCCAAGCCCAGGGAGTCTTGACTGAATAAGGCTCCTGATATCTGTGTTTTCCGACTTTTGCGTCGGAGCGCTGACGGCAATAAGGCAGCACATCGAAAGAAGAAGTGAAAAGACAACTTTGGTTTTCATGGCAAGACATCCTTCTGCGCAAGCAGAATATTTTGATGCTACCCTACCATCTTTCCCGAAGAACTCAAGGTCAATCTATCGAACAAAAAAACTCCCTCTTCGCATGTGCGAAGAGGGAGTTTGGCTTTCTTTTAACGAAGGTTAAGAGTTAGCTCTTGTTGTTTCGTCGTCGTCGGATAAGGGCCAAAGCGCCTAGACCGAGAACTGCGAATGAAGCAGGCTCTGGTACTGCATTTGAAGTGTAGACAACATCATCAATACCGATGAAGTCTGAGTTGTTTCCAGAAGGTCCGCCGCCAGTTACGTTGTAGTTCAACGCAAATCGACCGGAAGTTGGGCTACCAAGACCAGTAATAGTCGCGGTGAACTGGGTGTAAACGTTAGGGAAACCGCTAACAGTCAAGCCACCATTGACGGTTACCAATGTAGTTGAGAAGTCTGCAGAAGCAGTGCTTGCACCATTAAGGCTCAACTTCAACAAAAGTCGATCTGGGAACGCTGGAGCTGAAACTGTTCGAGTCCAGAAGCTGATCGTGTCGCCGTTGTTGAAGGTTCGCAATGGTGACATCATAAAGTTGTTGATGTTGAGAGCGCCAGACGTGTTGTTGAAGTTTGCGTTCAAGTGACCAGCACCTGAGTGGGTTGCAAAAACAGGTGTAGCTGCAGTTGAGTTGTTGAACCAACCAGTAAGAGGAGTTCCTTGGCTCTCATTTTGTGCGTGCCAAGTTCCTGACGAAAATGCCATGTCGGTTCCGCCAACAGGGTTGCCCCATGTGATAGTCGTTCCATCAAGGAAGCCTGCAGGACCAGTGTCAAAGCTCTCACTAAAACTTTGTGCGAATGCTGCGGATGTGCCGCCAGCTAGAATTGCTAATGCAATAATTTTTTTCATGATTTATTCCCAAAAAAATGTCGCCTTCCCCAAAAAAAGAAAACCAACACAGAAACAATATCACAAAACCTAAAGTAAAGTGTCAGCTTCGGGCACCCTTAACGAAAACCTAGTAATTTTTCTGGCTGGTAGGTTGCTCTCAGGTTCAATGATGTTTCACTTGACGCTACGGAAAATTGGGACGTTGGTCCCTTGCTCTTAGGGATACAATTCAATGGTGACCAACCAAGTGTTGTTTTCTGGGAAGCAGGAGTTATCCACTTCGCCTGAGAAATTCGGCTTCCTCCGAGACTCCTCAGACCTATTGCACAATCCATCGGCCGCTATCGAGCGCATTGAACATGACGGTTACATTTACATTCCCGGATTCCATGATATGGACCTTGTGCAAAGGGCTCGCCATACTTTGCTCACTGAGCTGAACCAAGAAGGTGCCTTGGACAACCAATACCCATTGGAAATGGGGGTTGGCGTGCCAGATTTGAAGATGCCTTTTCGGCCCGATATCGCCAAATCAGCCCCTATCCGAGATCTGGTTTATAGCGACCACACCATGGCTTGGTTCGACAAAATGTTGGGCGAACCAGCATTGCACTACGAATTCACTTGGCTTAGAGTGATCGCAAAAGGACAGGGTACGTGGCCGCATTGCGATATCGTGTATATGGGGCGAGGAACTCGCCGACTTTATACGATGTGGACTCCCTTAGGCAACATTCCGCTGAGCGTTGGTGGCTTGATCATTCTGGAGAACTCTCATCGGCAAACTGAGCTTCAACAGACTTATGGACAGTTAGATATCGATGCCATGTGCTCAAATGAACCGGGAAAGAATGAAGTGGAGGCCCACGGCTTTCATGAATCTGGGGCGATTGAAATCAATCCGGTCTTGCTGCGGGACAAGCTTGGCGGTCGATGGCTAACCGCCAAAGAATACAAGATGGGCGACGTACTCATCTTTGGAATGGATACGGTTCATGCCAGCCTGGATAATCAGACTGACTTTATTCGCCTATCGACTGATACTCGATACCAAAGGGCATCTGACCCGGTTGATCACCGCTGGGTCG
>JAYUOQ010000431.1:0-7712 GCA_043760685.1 Armatimonadota bacterium
ATGGGCTCGATCTCATTGCGAAGGTTTGTTTCGAGAGAATGCATGGCAAGGGATTCGATAAAGAATATCTTGCGTATTTCGAGCCTAGGGTCTTCGAAACGGAGAAGTATTCAAAAGAGGAATGGGAAAAGCAAGAACTGGACGAGCTGAAAGAACGCGTTAAAAAACTCAAACAGGATTCAAGTAACTAGGGTTTGAAAAGCGTCCATGATGGGCAGCCAAATTTTCTAAGACATTCCCTGAATTGTTTTTGTCAGATCGTCACCAACAGTCACCGTAATATCGGGTTCTGTGCCAACTCTGACCGCGTCCTTGGTGACAGAAGTTGCGCCAAAGATTTGTTGAATCTGCTTCGCCATACCTTCGAATGCGGCTTTTCGATAGACTACTTTTGTCATCGTTGTCGGTAATGCGTTACCGGAGACAGTGACTGAATAGCCTTTGGCGATAAGAATTTTGGCGGCTTTAGCTGCCGCCCCTTGGGTTTTGGTTCCGTTAAAGACCTCGACTCGAAGGGTCTTCTTCATGGCTCCCTCGTCACCTTTGATCAGCCAATCCACGGTCGCTTTTGCTTTTTCCTCGTCAAGTACAAAGTAATAAAGTCCGTCTCGTTTTTGGTTGGTACCGGGTACGGTGCTCGAAGCCATTGTCTGTTTGGCAGAACCTTTCATGATGCTCGCAAGGGCTAAGCATTGGACTTTAGAAAGGTCGGTATCGATTTGCTCGAATCCGACTCCAATTATTCGGTCCGCTTGCATGAGGTTTGTCGAGCTACTAGCGGCCTTGATGAGCCCGTGGACGAGTTGCTGTTGCCTTGCGGTTCTTCGGAGATCGCCTTCTTCCTTTGAGGATTTAACGTTTTTGAGCGGGACAATCTTGCCTGCCTTGGACATTTGGGTGCGGTTCACTTCGCGGAAGCGCACAAAACCTTCGGCGCCTTTACCGTCCACGAGTTGTCGCCCAGCGGGAAGATGGATATGCAATCCCCCCCAGTTATCGTCATAGTTCATTGCGTCGATGGTTTCGACTTCGACTCCGCCCACCGAGTCGACGATTTCACGAACAGCGTCGGGTTTGATGATGACGTGATGGTCGATGATGATGTTGAATCGCTCTTGGAGGGTCTCTTTGAGGAGGTTGATGCCGCCACGACTAAAGGTTGCGTTAATTTTTCCGGTTTTCCCATCAGGAGCGACGACTAAGGTGTCGCGAGGAATAGAGCATGCCCGAAGCGAAGAGTTTGCCAGGTCAACCGACATGAGCATGACGGTATCGGCTCGAGAAGACTTGCTGTAGGTGTAGCCCTTGTTGTTGTGGTTGTAGTCTTGGCCAACCAGGAGGATTGTCAATCGGTCTTGTTTTGCGAACAAGCTCCTTGGATTTTTGATGCTGTTGAAGACGTCCGAGAGGGATGTTCCGGGGTCTTGGAAGCTGCCAATGATCTTCGAGAAGAAATGAAGCGCGATTCCTAGCCCTAAGCAAAGGGTAAGGAATAGTGGGTAAACCCCACGACGCATCCATTTCATATATCTTAATGTACCGTTTTGGCGAGGGTGTGGTTCCAAGTTGGTGATCTAGCCGATGACCTTCTCGGCAACTTTTGATTTTTGGTTTACCGAATCGTTACTTTAGTTCAAGTTCGAATTCAATCGATTGAGGCGCTTTGCGACCGGGCCGGGCGGGAATCGTGAGCTTGAGTTGGAGTTTTTGGTGGTCGCCTTCCTTTTCGATTGACATATGTAGATTTGATTTCAATTGGAGCGGGGCGTTGAGGGGATGGGTGTAGCTGGGATAGTTCATCCAAACATAATCCCCAGTGAAATAGCGGAGAATCTCCGACCTCGCTTCTTTCGGTAAGTCTTGATATCCAATATCGAGCAAGTTTTGGTCTGGCTTAATAGCATTCAATGCGACCTTAAGCAGGCTAGATCCGTGAAGAATAGCGTCGTAAGCACTGGTCGTAAATGATGTTTCATTCGATATGCGGTCGAGCGATTTTCCTTCTTGTTCGGTGAAGCCATTCACCATTACGGTTAGCTCGTTTCGGGTAATTCGGCTCTTTTCCATGGCATGAAACACACGAAGAAATGGTGTCCAATCCTCGGTTGCAGGTGGGATGAGTCGATCATAGTTTCGAACTGTCATCGCCTGACGTATTTCTTGAAACCGGCTATTGGGATAAAGGCTGTTTTTGAGCCCCTCACTGATGGTCCCTTCTTCCCCCTTGAACCATGTGCTTGGCATCCACTCAAACCAGCAGGCAAAATCCATGCTTTGAGTTGCCGCAAGCGCACCCAAAGTGTAGAGGCCAACAAAGCGACGATTCTTAGTGAAGCTCTCGGGCTTAAATCGCTTAGTTAGATTTGGAAGATTTTGCTGGTCCGGTACCACTGCATTGCCCGATACCAACGGAATTGAGAAGATGTCGATGGGCTTGTATTCGGCCGGATTGAAAGCCCGACAAAATAGGTAAATCGAATCGTTTGAACTCACATGCATGAAATGGATGATCGGGTCATCGATATTGAACCCCGCATATTGTTGCTTGAAGGTCTGACTTATTGATGATGTCGCACTTGTGCTTTGTGCTTCGAGATCGTTTGGATCAAGCACGTCGAACACTTCGGTTCCCTTGCCTTGCACAACTAGGTTGGCTAATTGCATCGAGTCTGAACTCATTGGCAGGTCTTGCCCCTTGCGGTACGGCTGGCTCAGAGTATTTGAAATAGCTCCAATATCACCAAAAAGAAGCGGAGAAATGCAGACCATTTCACGCGAGATCGTTGTTGACAAGATCATTCGCGCTCGTTCGGATAACTGGTTACTGAGCGTGTGTTCTTTCTCCGCGTCGGCAATCGCTTGGATTCGTCGTGACTCGGCATATCGCTGTCGTGGTGTCATGCTTTGGACGGACTTTAAGGAATCGCGAAGGGCCCGAATGGTGGCGGCCATTCGTTGTGCGTTGGAGAGTTTAGGTTGCCCTTTTGAAGAAACGGTGACTTTGAGGTCCCTGGATTCTGGATCGAATTCAGTCTCGAGTCCCAAAAGAGTGCACAAGTCTTTGAGCCGGACGAATGGGTCTCCGTCAGCGTTCAGCGATACTACGACGGGTGAGTTGAGAATGCTTGGCTTTGCGGTAATTCGAATGTTTGCTGATTTTGTAAGGGGCTCCATAGCCTGAGAGAAGGTTCTTAAGGCAAGGACCGGCTTTGGCTCTTGGCAAGGTTGGATTGCGCCAATAAGGATGGTAGCAGCGAGTTGGGCAATCATCTCTTTTCTATTCTATTCGGATAGACGCGTAATGGCAATTGCCGAAACGCTGGAAATGGGTTAACATACGGGAACGACATGGTCATTCTCGCATCGTTGCTAGTTGCCGCTCAATTTGCATCTTCTATCGATCAAAGGGCCGTAATATAGGTTTGTGGAAACAATGTTTCGAGCAATTTGGTGGAAGCGGTTCGAAGAGTTTGCTACGGTCGTCATGTTTGGTATCGTGACCTTTTTGCTGATATTCTACGGTCAGAGAGATGCACTCGTTCATATTTGGGGCTTCTTTGCTGTAATTGCCGTGGTTGCAATCTTTGCGCTTTTTTATTGCCTCTTTAGTGTTTCGGAAGTCACCATCCAACCCAATCAACTTGTCTACAGGGCCATGTTCAACCGAAAAGTAATCCATAGAGATCAGATCAAAAATATTCAGTTATCGGTCGCCGGTTCCAGCAGTGTTGTGATTATAAATCTCAGTCCAAAAGGCAGGGTTACAATTCGATTTAAGTCGTTTGCTCCTTCCCTGTTGCCGGCGATGATGAGATGGAAGGAAGCCCGGCCTATTCCCGCCGAGTTACCAACTTCTGCTGGCGAGCATCGTATGCCGGGACTTGCGACTGCTACATTAGCATTCGGCATTTTGCTTGGGGGAGGAGTAATCGCGATCGGCGCAACTAAGGGAAGTACCTATGATACGATTCCGTCGCTAATTCTCGGGATTCTTCTTTGTGGAGTCTTCGTATATCTTGGGTTATTGGCCCTACGGTCTCATGTGCGTCTTACCCAAGATTCGATAACTGTCCAACATATGGGCAAGCAAAATACCGTTCGTTGGGAAGATATCACATCGATCAATCTCACCACGTTTCGGACCAAATCTGAAGTTCGTGAAACCATTGAGGTTCACACGACGGATGGGATTACCCATATATGGTCTTCTTTTGAAGATTTCCCGCTTATTCGCGATGCGATTTTGGCGCGAGTTGATCCGGCGAAGGTAACTGACTCTCGTGCTATGAGGTAACACAGACTCTTGATTCCTGAATTCCTTGTAGTGATTCGAAAAATCGGTTAACATACGGGAACGACATGGTCATTCTCGCATCGTTGCTAGTTGCCGCTCAGTTTGGGAATCCTTTGCTTTTTGCTCGTGATGAGATTGAGCGGGTTGCGCCGGGTCAGTTGTCCAAAATTCAACTGAAAGTTGTTCCGTCCAAGCAGAAAGAAGCCTATTCGATTGTCAGCAAAAACGGGGAAGTGACGATTACCGGCAGCGATAAGGTTGGTGCGATGTACGGGGCGTTTGAGTTTGCCGAGAGGATTCGGCAACATCCGGAGTCTGCTTGGAAGACGAATGTTTCGGGTAAGCCCTTCTTGGCAGATCGGGGCTTAAATTTGTTTTTGACCCTGCCTTGGAATTACATTAAGAACGATACAGACTACGAGATGGCGGCATTGACTGACCCTAATCGATGGTGGTTCCATAACGAGGATTACTGGAAGACTTTGCTTGATTTGATGGCACATAGTCGGCTGAATTGGTTGGACATCCATGGTGCCTGGGACATTAGTGTTACTAACGCTCCGAACCTTTATGCGTACTTTGTGACGAGTCCGTCGTTCCCGAAAGTTGGGGTGCCGCAGGACGTGAAGGACAAGGACTTGCGTCAGCTTAACCATGTGATTGACATGGCTAACGAGCGAGGAATTCGGGTTTCGTTGATGGCTTACGAAGCGAATCTGAAGATTCCTCAGAACCCGAATCCAGGCTACGACGCCTCAGAGGCGAACATTTACAAGTACACCAAGGAAGTAGTCGAGCAGATGATTCGACGTGCGCCCGGTTTGGATGCGATTGGATACCGGATTGGGGAGAGCGGACGAGGTGAGTCGTTCTTTAAGTGTTACGGCGAGGCGGTGAAGGCGAGTGGACGCGAGATTCCGATTATCACTCGAAGCTGGATTACTCGGAAACAGAAAGTCCTTCCGCTGGCTCGAGCGAGCAAAGACTTTACGGTTGAGATTAAATACAACGGCGAGCAGTGGGGGGCGCCGTACCCGGTCGTGGGGGGACGGATGGCGAACTGGCAGAGTTATTCTTATGAGGATTACTTGAGTGACTCGGGTTCGGAGAAGTCGGAGAAGATGTGGCCGGGTTGGGATACTGACGATGGCAAGCAATGGCCGGCGCAACCCTATAAGGTGGTGTGGCAGGTTCGGGCGAACGGCACGCACCGGATCTTTCCGTTTTATAACCCGAATTGGGTTCGACGGTCGATCAATGAGATGCGGCTTGGGACTGCCTCGGGCTACACGATTGAAGGGCTGGACGCGTACTATCCCAAGTCGCCAGACTACTACTTGCGCGATCCGAAATCGAAGTATTGCGATTGGATTCATCAGCGCGACGAGATGTATTGGATGGCGTGGGGGCGGTTGGGTTACGACCCGAAGACGCCAGACGCGACGTTCGACAAGCGGGCGACCGAGTTGTTGGGCAAGGGGTCGGAGAAGCTGGTGGAGGCGTGGAAAGAATCGAGTTTGATCATTCCGAAAGCGTTTATGGCGTATAGCTTGGGACCGGATCACCGGAATCATGCCCCGGAACTTGAATGGGGTGGAGATACGAATGCGTTTATGCAGACTGGCGGGTTTGATAGCCACAGTTTTGCTTCAATAAGCGAAGTTTTCGCAAATCGTGAGACGGGAGGAGTTGATAGCCGAGCCGACACATTTTATAACCGAAGTTATAACGATGATGTTCTCGCCAAAATTCTTGAATTTCAATCGAATCTAAGGGCTCAGGAAATAGTCGCTGCGATTAGAATGGAACAGAATTTGGGTGAGTACTACGATGCAAGAAGGATGTCTGCTTTTTTCATTTCAGAGTCTGATCCTTCACGACTAGAAAATGTCTCTGGATTCATGAATTACGCGGTCAAGGCTCACCAATTGATCGCGGACAACTCTTACTATCGACCGTTTACGGAACGACTACGGATGAGGACGAATTCTTTTTCGTGGAAGGACGAACACCAAAAGCTTGTTGCTGAGCAGGCTCGTATCTTATTGCTTTACCCGCCTAAACCAGCGATAAAGAACCCTTCGCTACAAGGCAAGGTTGACGGTGGAACTCAATTGTCTGGTGGTGTCGGACTCATTCCCGATAAGATTGACCACATTCCATATATTCCAGAACATGCGAAATTGAGCTGGAAGGTAGACGGTGAGACCATTACATGTACTTTGGCAAATGCGGAAAGTGCAAACAAAGCCTTTTTGAAAATCAAGCCACTTCCAAGCACAACATTCTTCCATCGGATACCTATGCGAAAGCTTGGAAATGTTTTCAAAGCTAGTTTCAAGCGAGAGAAATATGGCCACGACATATCGGCCGAAGCGTTCTTTAGTGGTGAAGGGCTACAGATTCCCGATGCCGACAAGGAAACGCCCTACCTTGTGATTCCTGCCCAGTCCGGACCGACGCCGCAGTTTTACAGTGCCGAAGAGGCAATGACTTACTTGAAGCCAAGCGTGATTACGCCAGACAAGTACGGTGCGATTTTGATCGGAACTCGGTCGGCGAATTTCTTTGGGATGTTCAATCGGACGATTAAGCGCAAACTTCTTGAACCGGTTGAAAATGGGATGAAGTTGGTCATTCTTCAGCAGGACTTCAACAAGAATAAACTTGATTGGCTTCCGGTTCCGCTGAAGTTCGAATCCGCAAACGAAAGCACCTTTGACCCGGCGGGGGCGTTGGGACTCGTGAAAGCAGTAGCGCCAGGCATCATGTGGCAACGCATTGCGAAGACCGATGGCTGGGAGATCTTCGGAAATGGCGGCATTGCCCGCTATAAGCTTGGCAAGGGCGAGATTTGGGTGACGAGTGCCAGGCTCATGCAGACCATGCACCTGAAGGATTCGGCGATCGACTTCGTTAAGCTATTGAGTGTCGGTGGCAAATCGAAGCCGACCGTCTTGGTTGACAGCGGTAGTGAGGGTGGCGAGTTTACGAGTTCGAATCATCCTGACCTGATGAATTCTCACGATATTCCTTTTCTCACCCTCGGCGAAGTGATCGCTAATGAACAAAAAATGGATAGTTTCACACCAGTCCCTGGTCCAGTTTCGAACGACGATTTATTGAATGGCAACGGTCCAAGTATTGCAAGTAAGTTTGTACGCGACCAAGTCGTTAAGATGTCGAAGGTTCCGACTCCGCCGAATTTGGCGGCATTCGAAAAGGTTCGGGTCGAACGGAAGAAGGAGCTATTGCGTTCATTGGGACTTGATCCGATGCCAGCCAAGACGCCTTTGAATGCCCGAGTCACCGGAACGATTCAGCGGAACGGATACCGAATAGAGAAGGTGGTGTTTGAGAGTCGGCCCCAGTTCTTCGTTACCTGTCACGTCTACGTTCCTGACGTTGCTATTGGCAA
>JAYUOQ010000432.1:0-2987 GCA_043760685.1 Armatimonadota bacterium
AGGCAGTTATTCTTGGATCGGGAACAAGTAATGGTGTCCCGATGCTTGGAATTCGGTATTCAGATGCCTTTCTAGCCAATCCCAAGAACCATCGGACCCGCTCGTCTTGCCTCCTCAAGGGACCGACCGGAAACTTCCTCATTGACTGTACACCCGAACTGCGCCTTCAACTAACTCGGGAGAAAATATTCTCTGTTCAAGAAGTATTGATCACCCACACTCATGCGGATCACGTGATGGGAATGGATGACTTGAGATCATTTTGCATGGTCGAAGAGAGATCACTTCCTGTTTACACTTTGCCCCGATACCAAGACGATATCAAGCGAATCTTTCCCTACGCATTTAATGAAGTGCCGACCGGTGTTTTTGTTCCTCGCTTCGATTTGTTCGACGTGCCAGAGGTCCTCGAATCGTGTGGACTTACCATCAATATTTTCGAAGTCCAGCATGGGCAGGTGCCGTGTCTTGGGGTTCGTGTTAACAACTTTGCCTATATCACCGATGTCAACTTTATTCCTGATAAAGTAAAGAAACAGTTGCAAAACTTAGACATATTGGTGATTGACGCAGTTCGACACGAGCCTCATCCCAACCACTTCCACTTTGAAGCGACGATGAAAGCAATTGACGAGATACAGCCAAAGATGGCCTACTTAACCCACCTCAGTCATGAGTATGACCACGATATTTACGAAGAAAAGTTGCCGTCCAATGTTCGCCTGGCATATGACGGCCTGAAAATTCAGATATAAAAATGCCCCTCCGATCAATCGAAAGGGCATTTGAAAGTCGGTCCTATTTAGTGGCTTGAATATTCAAGATTCCGTCACCACTTGTTGTGACTGTATAATCCGTAGCAGGTAGCACAGACTTGGCCGCAACTTGAGCATCACCAGCTGAAATATCCCACTGCAAATTCGTCTTCGCATCCGTAGTGAATTGCAGATGAACGACCTTTCGGTATTTTGTGGCTAACAGTTTTGCAAAGGTTAGCAAGTCGCCCTTGCCAACTGCTTCAAGTTCTGTCTGAATGCCAGGAACAATGACCAGATGCTTCGCATTTTCGCCAGTGGCTTCAATTTGAAACGCTGCAGGTTGTTCGTTTGTATTGGCTAAGACTGAATTGACATTCTTATCCTTCCCATCAACTTCGTATTTCTTTACGAGCTTTTGGTCTTCAACATTGACCACCGTGATTGTTTTTGGTCCACTGCTTTCGTACATCAACTTTGGCTCATCATTTACCATCTTGATTTCAATGGTGTCGAGAACCTTATTTGCTGCTGAATGAATAAACCCAGCTTCATTTGGATCTCCAATGCTTTGGTTCTTGTTCTTAACGGCAAAGAATGCACTGCCGATAGCAACACAAGCAAGCCCTCCAAAAGCTAGGTTCCGCCAAAATGCCCCAATTGACATTGATGACTTTTTGGGATTTGCCGCCAATCGATCAGCGATCATTGACGACAAATGGGAGGGGACTTCAATTTGCTCTTCTGGCATTTTGCCGAGCATAAACATGGTGGTTACGAAGTGATCGTAATCGTCTTTCAGTTCGAAATCCGTTTCGAATCGAGCATTAATTTGCTGTGCTAGACCTGGGTCAATAGTCCCTTCGTAGAGGTCTGAGAAATGTTCTCGCAATCTTTCTTGGCTCATCTTATTTGTTTCTCCTTAATGTGTTAATGAGGCTATGACTGACTTAAACCGTAAATAGTTCCTCGTTTTCTACAAGTATTTCTCTCAGACTTATTCGAGCGCGGTTCAATCGGCTCTTAACGGTTCCCAGCGGAAGGTCTAGCGCTTCGGCGATTTCTTCGTAGGTTTGTTGCTCAGCGTGAAACATGATGATCATCGCTTTTTGGAACTCCGGCAACTTGCTCAGTGCCTTCTGAAGCATGACTTCGCGCTGGTTTCTTTCGGCTGATTCGTCGGGTGTATCGCCCGGATCTTCTATTTCCCGTGTAATCTCTTCTTGGTCATGCTGAATGGTTGCGTCAAGACTAACCGTAGTTCGGGATCGATCCCGCTTGCGACGATCAAGATAGCAGTTGGTAACAATCCGATAGAGCCAAGTGCTAAATGCGCTATTTCCCTTAAAGTTCTTGATTGCGTTATTGACCCTTAAAAAGGCGTCGGCAACAACGTCGCATGCATCATCTTGGTTTCTGGTCAGACGGTACGCATAGACATAAGTCCGATCTTGGTATTTACGAATAAGCTCATTGAGGGCATTCTGATCTCCCTTTTGAGCCTTCTCCACCAATATTTGATCGTTCTGAAAGTATTCGCTCATTCGTTCATCACTTCTCAACGCAAACTGCGTTACTCTGTACTTTTCGTTACGACCTTAACGGCTTCAAGGATTGCCTGTTGATCCTCGTCTGTTAAATTATGATCTGATTTACCATTGATCAGGTTCTTGCCATAGACTTTATTGTCAGCCCTTCCAACAATGCTACTCAGTATTGCACCGTCGCCATTGTCGTCATAGACGGCTAAAGTGAACGACTGGTTTCCTCCAATATCAGAAAAGGCATCATATCGGACGAGTCCAAGGTGCCTCTTGGATCGCTGAAGTTTCCGCTCAAGTGATACAACCCTCTCATCAAGTTGCTCAATATGATTGCGGAGCTCTTGGCGCTCCTTCATGTGTTCAAGAAGCAATTCCTCAACATTTTGGGAGGAATTTTCATTGAGTAATTGTCCAAATTTGCTCCGAGTCCTATTCAGAAGTATCGAGAATCTGACGAGAATAATGGAAATGACACCAATGATGACTAGCAAAAATAGCAGTAGCCATCCGGCGTAGTGGGATAATGTAATGGCAAGTTCGGTCATATAATGGTCGTTCCTTGCGGACAGTAAAGTATAGCGGAGAGGACGATGGAAGAGGGCACTGAAATTAATATTCCTGGCGTGGAAGCGTCGGCCCCACTTGCGAGCCATCCAAAAAAGCCAACAAAAATCCGGGGTTTTACCGT
>JAYUOQ010000433.1:0-2983 GCA_043760685.1 Armatimonadota bacterium
GGTCAATTTGGGCGATAAACTCGCAATCTTTCCCGCTACTGTTTGGCCAACGCAAATCGGGCGGTAGCCAGGGTGCCCCACCCAAAAAACTGTTAGAACGCCCCGTTGTTTCAAATCCGCCAGTTGCCGCGACGCCAAGCCCCTGAATCTTTTCGATGACCTCTGTGTAAGATGAACGGACCTCGGATATCGAAACTTTCGGTTCTCGAGTAAATCGGCTGGCGAGAGATTGAAGGATTCCCATGGAACACAAAGGTTATCGGGCAAAGCACGATGCCACTTTACGGCTTAGATTGCTTGTTTTTCTAGCTTCCGGCACTGGGGATGCTTTTGATTTCGCATCTTTGGGTTCTTCTTCGCTATTAGCCTCAGCAGCTCGACTTAGGAATTCCGAATACACCTACTACCTCCACACTGAGGTAGCTAGGTGTTACTTCGCCTTTCCTTCCGGGTCGGGGCGGATTTCGATCGGTTGCTCATGCACGGTTCCGTCGACTTTCAGTTTGACCGTATACATTCCTGGTGGAACGAAGACCCCTCGTTTCGTGGGGGTTGAGAGCCAAATTGCCGTCATACCTAGTCCTACCGGATTACCTTCGGTTCTCAGGTCCCAGATGTATCTATGTGAACCTTTTGTTGCCATCAGCGGCTTTGGCGGCGCGGCCCATCGAGGGTCAACCGTAATTTTAAGCGGATCGACCGGAGTCAGTTTGTCGTCGCTGGTTATTTTTCGGACAACTTCGCCTTTCTCGTTCACGATTTCGATAGAGACAGCCTTGGCTCCGTTGGCTAAGTAATAATCCAAAGCGACTCCGTCGGGCGGATTTTTGCCCATCGGCTCTTCGGGCGGAAGTGGGGTGTCGGTATAGACATTCCACTCGACTTGGTAGGCAACCGGTGGCTTGGCGAGAACTTGATCCAAGTTGCGGAGCATGTTGAACGAATCCATGATCCAGAATCCTCGTCCGTGAGTTCCGATCACGAGATCGTCGTCGTGAATAACGAGGTCTCGGACTGAGGTTGCGGGCATGTTGGTTCGAATTGAGTTCCAGTTTGCTCCGTCATCGGCGGAGAAGCACACCTTTGTCTCAGTGGCGGCGAAGAGGAGCCCAGGCTTCTTGGGATCTTCTCGAACGGCATTCACCGGCGAATTATCCAGACCGTTTACGATTAGGGTCCAAGTCTTGCCAAAGTCATCGGTTTTATAGATGTACGGCTTCATGTCATCGCAGCGAAGTCGGTTCACTGAGACGTAGGCGATGCCAGCGGCAAAGTGACCGGCATCAATCTGGGAAACTTTGCTCCAACTCGTCATGTCAGGTGGTGTCACGTTGGTCCAGTTTGCGCCCTCATCCTGAGTGACCCAGACGAGACCATCATCGGTGCCGCACCAGATGATTTTCTCGGTCAATGGAGAAGGTCCGACGGAGTAAATGACTCCTCGTCGTTTCATTTTTGCGCCTTCTTCTTTTCCGACCGAATAGGCTTCGGGGACATTCCACGTTTCTCGAGAAAGGTCTGGGCTTATTTTTGTCCAATTTTCACCACCGTCAGTGGTCTTCATCAGGAAGTTTGCTGCTTGATAAAGCACATGTGGGTTTGCGGGTGAGAACAACATTGGCATGGAGCGAAGGAATCTCATTCCCTCAAATTTGGGTCGAATATTTTCGACTTTGCAGGTTTTGTGACTAAACCGAGTGCCTTTGTTACCGTAGACCAAGTCAGGATTCAGCGGATCGGGGGCAACGTAGGCATATTCTTCGGCACCTACGGTGTGCCAATCTCGGAAGGTGATACCTCCGTTTCGACCTCGACTGGCGACTCCGGCGGAGCCACTTTCTTGTTGTCCACCGTAGACCCAATACGGGAACCGATTGTCGGTTGAGACGTGATAGAACTGAGCGGTCGACTGGTTGTACCAACTACTCCAGGTCTCGCCGTTGTTGACGCTGATGGTTGCGCCTTGGTCGCTAGCTAGCCCAATGATTTCGGGTTTGGTTGGGTGAACGAAGATGGTGTGATAATCGTCTCCGCCAGGGGCACCTTTGATGCATTCGAAAGTCACTCCTTTGTCGGTTGAACGATAGGTGGACGTGTTCGCTGCATAAACAACATCAGGCTTGGTGGGGTCGACGCGGACTTCGGCGAAGTCACTTCCCCGCCCCCAGACTCGACCTTCAGTGTTGGTTCGAACCCAACTTTCGCCAGCATCGTCGCTGCGGAAAATTCCGCCAACTGTTGGAGCGTCGACGGTTGCGTACAACCGCTTTGGATTTGCTTTGCAAATTGTAAAGCCGATTCGTCCGAGTCCTTGGTCGGTCGTTGGCAGACCTTTGGTTAACTGCTTCCAGGTAGTACCGCCATCGACTGATTTGAAGAGACCACTGGTTTTGCCTTGCCAACCGCCGTTTTCCCAGGGTGCCTCGCTTGAAGCCCAGAGGTCGGCGTAGATTACTTTTGGATTGACGGGATCAATGGCTACTGCGGCGGCGCCGGTGTGCTCGTCTTTGTATAAAACTGATTCCCAGGTCTTACCTCCGTTAAGGGTTCGATAGACTCCTCTGGTTTTGTTGGGGCCGTTTGGATGACCCATGACGGCGACGAAAACGCGGTCTGGGTCTTTGGGGTCAACGCTGATGCCACTCACTTGCAGACCATCTTTTAGTCCGGTATTGGTCCAGGTCTTGCCGCCGTCGGTGGTTTTGTAGATTCCGTCGCCAACACTGAGGTCAGGTCGGTGAAGTCCTTCTCCAGAACCGACGTAGACTGTATCTGGTCGAGATTGAGCAATGCCGAGGCAGCCTACAGAGCCGGTTGGTTGATCGTCGAACACCGGCTTCCAGACGTGACCGTAGTCGGTGGACTTCCAGACTCCGCCGTTGTTGACGCCTATGTACCAGATGTTGGGCTGGCTGATGACGCAGTCGATTCCGACCGTTCGTCCGCCTCGGAAGGGGCCGATGTTTCTCCATTCGAGGGCACT
>JAYUOQ010000434.1:0-2960 GCA_043760685.1 Armatimonadota bacterium
CTAGAAGACAAACCAGTCTTCTACCCAGGAGGGACATATCCAAGCCGAGATGCCAAGAAATACTGCACTACCACTTGACATGTCATTACAGCATCTCACGGTAGTGGCTAGCCGTGAACTTTAACAAAACTGCGTTCTACCCAGGAGGGACATATCCAAGCCGAGATGCCAAGAAATACTGCACAACCACTTGACATGTCATTACAGCATCTCACTACGTGGCTCGCCAAGAAAACTATTTTTCGGTTGGCTCTTTGAATAATGTTGAAAACGCCATAGCCCAACCGATGCTGGACATGGCGAACAGGATAAAGAAATAGAACAAGAACAGTCCTAGTTCATCGGCTTCGCCAAATGGAATTGGGACGAACAGAATTACAAAATATAGAATTAGAATACAAACAACCCATTTCTTGAATCTTGTTCGCTCATGCGCATCAAATTTATGTTTCGTTTTTTCCCACTTCCATGCGATTAAGGTTAAGTTGACCAAAGGCATTACTGCAATTCCTACATAAATCAAAATCAACCACTGCTGGTTCAGGTGCCAAAGTTGACGGCAATAAGCCACGAAATTCTGAAATACCGATGCCCAGCCAATCACCTTATCCACCTGCCCACGCCGGGCGTGGACTCATAAATGGTATCCTATTACCTGGAGATCCTCGCTTTTTGGCCTCATCTACTCTTCGTTTCTGGTCTAAGTCTGCCATTCCCAGGCCGGATTCTAGGTCAACAGGTATCGCGAACAACGAGTCCAAATAGGATTCACAATGCAGTTCTCCATTTTCATCAACCCAATAGTGCTCAGGTTCAAGGAACCCGCTGGGATCACCATGACCCAAACGACCAGCAATCGTCAGATAACCGTGCCCCAGCAATAGCCACGCTTGTTTTGTCCCATCTGGCTTACATATTACTACTAAGTCAACATCCATCCCTGGATGAGTCATTTGACCAGGTTTCACTTTCACAATATACTGTTTTTTACCGGGCCCGGGCTCACCCATTGCCCAGACTTCGCCTTTGAACCTCGGATCAACCCAAACTTGACCAGGATTGTGCCAATCAAGGCCTGTAGGGTCAATATGCTTCAACGGATTATTGTCGCAATAGGCATACCAGTTCCTATCTGCTCTCAACGGGTCCCGACTCAAAAACCTGCCGGTATCCGCGTCATAGTATCGATGTCCCAGCAACTTGTAGCCACTTTCTCCGTCTTCCTGGTATCCAGCCGCGCCAACAAAGCCCTTCTGCGTGGTATTCGTTCCGGTGCGGGAGACGACCTTGCCGAAAGCGTCGAACTCAGCGGTATCCGTAACCGTTCCAGCATTTGATAGCCCTTTCATTGAGCCCATTCGATCGGAGAGGATGGTGCTGGTCACTCCGCCAGATTTCTCGCATATGCCGGGGACCATTGTCGCGACTCCGTCGCTTAGCACAGGAGCCGTAACTCCGACTCCGTTTCGCTTATAGGTTCGAGAGCCGAGGGTATTAGACTTTGAGGTTCGTGATCCAACTCCGTTGTAGCCGTAGTTGGTACTCGGAACTCCGCCACCACTGAGATTCGTAAGGCGGTCTTCATAGTCCCAAGTGAACATTCTGGTCCCTCCAGGACCGGAGATTGTTGCGGTTCGACCACAGCCATCGTACGTATAGGTCGAGTTTGCCGCGTACGAGCGGGTTATGCCAGTTAGCTTGTCGGCGAAATCATAGGTGTAGGTGTCGGTCCCAGCATTCGAGATTCGGCTTGTGCGGTTACCGTTATTATCGTAACCGTAAGTGTTCGAGAGAGAACTGCTATTTTCCGTCTTCAACTGGTCAATCTCGTCGTAGGTGTAACTCGTCAGGACCGAGTTCACCATCTTCCAATTCAAGTTGCTCGCTAGATCGTAGTTATAAGTCTCTTGGTGCAAAGTCTGACCGCCAACTGTTTTCGAGTGGACAATGCTGTTCACTCGGTCGTTTGCGTCGTAGCCATAGATGGTTCTGGTCGCACCATCATTCTTTTCGCCTAGCCGACCATATTGGTCATAGTTTAGAGTCGTTGCCACGCCATCGGTACTCTTGGTTACTGTCGAAAGCTTTTCGTTGGTGAATCCGTAGTTCGTCTCAATGGTTCCTTCCTTGAGCTTGGTCTGGCGGTTCCACTGGTCATAGGTGTAATCCATGATCCCTTGCGGGGTCGTGAGTTTGGTAACGTTGTCTGCCCAGTCATAATCCCATCCGGTGCCACCAGTGGCATCGTACATCACCGTTTGGCGACCATCGTTGTCATAGCCAATCGTGGTATCGGTCCCGGTTGGGTAGTCAACCAGGGTTAGATTGTCCACATTGTCATATGTGTAGCCAATCGTGTGTTGCATTCCATTTTTGCGCTGAGTTTGGTTGCCGTTACCGTCAAACTTGTATTCCTCGGTGTTGCCATCGGCGAACTGGATATTCCAAAGCTCACCGCGGTCAGTGTAGTTGTAGCTTCGGTTCCGTCCGTTCCCATTCTCAACGCCGGTCATGTTGCCGTCATTATCGAAGAAGTACTTTTCAATATCGGACCTTGCGTTGGTTACCTGCTTGACCCTGCCAATTCCGTCGCGCAAGAGATTTGTGGTGCGGTTAAGCACATCCTTTGCCGACTCTACGTAGCCCATGGCGTTCATGACCACGGACGCAGTAGCGGTGTCAAACCTGGTCGTTCCTTTTAGACGACCCCAGTTATCGTAATCGAAAGTTGAGGTTCCGAGCCGAGTTGTGACGGTTAATGGTTTGCCAATTCGATGATCGGTTGTTCCGTAAGTTATCGTCGCGGAGCCATCTGGAGTTACCACATTATTTGGCAGGAATTTGGCATCGTAATTGATGGTTGTCGTGACGCCCTGGCTTGCAGTTGACGCGATACTTCCATCTCCGTTATAGGTGTTGAGATTGAGGATGTTGTTTTTGCCATCTTTCACGCTCGTAAC
>JAYUOQ010000435.1:0-2957 GCA_043760685.1 Armatimonadota bacterium
AACTAGCTTTAACCGATACCAACCAACATCCACGCCAAACAAGTCAGGGTCTTCTGACAACGGCTCAAACATTGTCACTCCGGCTGACGAAGCCAACCAACGCGGTGGCGGCGGTTTTGGCGGCGGCGGTGGGCTCAGTGGCGGCCAAGGTGGCGGTAACCAAGGCGGCGGTTTTGGTGGTCAAGGCGGCGGCCAAGGTGGTCAAGGCGGCCAAGGCGGCGGCGGAACAAACCTTGTTCCTGGAACTGGATTGGTTCCCGACACGATTGATCACATTCAATTTGATCCTACTGACAACAGCTTAGTTGTAAGAGGTTCAAGTGAAGATGATATCAACCAATTGCAGAACATCATTGCCCAGTTCGATATTCGACCTCGACAAGTTCAAATCAAAGTTGAATTCATTACCACTGTTGAATCGGTTGATAAGTCACTAGGATACAGCATTAACTATTCCAGAGGAACCGTTATTGCTGGCATGGCACAAGGAGCATTTTTGAATGGTTCTGACCCTGTCTTCTTGACCTATGCGACGGGTAACGCAGTTTTGCGACTAAGAACTAGTTTGTCGGAAGGTGCTGGAAGAGTTGTAACTGCTCCTCTGATCCGGACGATGAACAATACGCCTGCATCGGTTTCAGCCTTTACAGTTGACTGGATTCTTACTTCAACAACAACTCAAACCAACAACGGCATTATTACTACCGTTAATCCTCAGCAATTGACTCTTGGAACTAACCTCACGGTAACCCCTCGAATCAATGCTGACAACACGATCACCATGGGGCTTTCGCCAAACGTAACCTCGATCGCGGGAACTCGGCAAGTAACTTCCAATGGTACGTCATTTGAACTACCAATTCAAACTACACAGCAAGTCAGTGTTGTAGTTAATGTCAAGGATCGGGAAACCATTGTTCTTGGCGGAATGAATACGGAAAGTACAAACACGACAACAACTCGAGTACCTATTCTGAGCGACCTACCAATTCTTGGTCAGTTCTTCAGATCCGGTAAGAAGGGAAGAAGCAGCAGCGACCTTCTCATCTTTGTAACTCCAGTTATCATCGAAGAAGACGATTCGGGCATAGCACCATAACGCGAACACCTACAATCACATCGACGGGTAGCGTTTACGAACGCTACCCGCTTTTATTTATTACATGGATGCTTGGATACTAATTGGAATGATGGGGGCCGGAAAGTCAACGATTGGTAGCTTGCTGTCCGAGCGGGCAAGTCGAGAATTTGTTGATACCGACAAACTCATCGAATTGCGGCTGGGGCGACCGATCGCGCAGTTCTTCAAGCACTACGGAGAAGATGCCTTCCGAGACCATGAAACATCGATCATCAAGTCATTAGAAGCAAAGCCAGTTGTCATTGCAACCGGAGGCGGAGCAGTTCTTCGAAGTGAAAATGTGTCTCACCTGCGGTCAATCGGTAAGCTAATTTACTTGAGATCTGAACCCTCAGAACTAATTAGGCGA
This sequence comes from Armatimonadota bacterium, assembly GCA_043760685.1. Classification (GTDB taxonomy): domain Bacteria; phylum Armatimonadota; class Fimbriimonadia; order Fimbriimonadales; family Fimbriimonadaceae; genus Fimbriimonas. Next base: position 1,491 of record JAYUOQ010000435.1, read on the forward strand.
CTTAAGGCAAGCAAACGTAAGCGCCCACTATTGAGCACCGATGACTGGGAGTCAAAACTTGTTGGAATACTTGAAAGTAGGCAAGACCTGTATCTGCAAGCCGACTATATTGTCAATGTGGATGCCAGTGAGCAAAATAAAGTTGTTGAGGAAATTTTAGCGATACTCGGAGAAAAGGCGTGACCATTGACCATTCGTGCGGTAAGTATTTCCTGGACTTCAGACCATTAGCAATTGAAGACGGCATCGTCGTTACAGACTCAAATGTTTTTGCCTATTACCAGCACAAGATAGAGGACCTTGACTCAATTGTTCTGACTCCAGGGGAGCAGACGAAGTCAATGTCTTCTTATGAAGACCTTTGTAGGGCTCTCGTTAAAAAGGGCGCCACGAGAAAATCAAAGCTCGTTGCGTTTGGTGGAGGAGTAATTGGCGATTTAGTAGGCTTTGTTGCTGCAACATACATGCGGGGCATTGACTACATCCAAGTTCCAACAACTTTACTGGCGCAAATAGACAGTTCTGTTGGCGGAAAAACGGGAATTGACCTCCCGGAAGGCAAAAACCTGATTGGAGCATTCTATCCGCCAAAGGAAGTTCATATCGACGTGAGTCTGCTAGAAACATTGCCAATCCGAGAATTCCAATCTGGGCTCGCTGAAGTCATTAAGACGGGATTGATCCAAAGTCAGACCCTAACCTCAACCCTCATGAAAAAACCTTTGACAAAAGGCGATGAGCGTATTCTGCCTACGGTTCAGGAATGTGTGCAAATTAAGTCGAGAATCGTCCAAGAGGATGAATTTGAAACGAAAGGACTGCGTGCACAATTGAACTTTGGTCATACAGTTGGTCATGCCATCGAGCAAATCACAAAATATCGTAAATACACCCATGGAGAAGCAATCGCAATTGGAATGGTTGTCGAAACCATGATTGCCGAACGACTTGGCATTGCCGATAAAGAGCTAACTTCGAAGGTCAAATTCCTCATGGACGGGCACGGTTTACCCACAAAAGCGGTAGAGTTGAATGAGGCTGAATTGATCATTGATGCCATGCGAAAGGACAAGAAGTCAACCAAAGGAGAACTCTCAATGAGCCTAGTGAAAAGCGTTGGTGAGTGTGAATTGGTTACTAATATTGAAGAAGGAGTCGTAACGGAAGTTCTGCATGAATTTGCAAAAGGCTAGAGTACTGTTTGGGATAACCGTTGGTGGTTTTTTGGTGCTTTGTAACCTGGGATATTTGTTTGCGGTTTCACAGGGTCGACAACAAGTCTTTTCAAGCCAAATGGATCGAAGTCCAATTCAAATGTTGAGCCTTCTGTTTTTTATCGGCATTATTGCTTTTGGGCTCGTTCGGCCCTCCCCTGGTGGAGATGAATCATGATCGGTCAGACCCTAGCAATAAAGTACGAAATTACTGCTCAGGTTGCCGATAGCCCGGTCTTTACTATGTTTTCAG
>JAYUOQ010000436.1:0-2941 GCA_043760685.1 Armatimonadota bacterium
TACAGACTCGGCGTTCGGCTAGGTCGATCGATTCTTACGAACCCTGATGGATCATTTGCAGAAACAGTTACGGTTACCGGAAATACTGGCTCATATCAAATTGATCCAGCAGCAGGTCGCATTTACTTCACGAGGTTTGATGAAGATCGTTCGATCAGAATCCAACTTGGTGGTGCAGGAACCATTCCTGCGGTCGATGTAACTCGCCCTGTGACGTTTATTGGTGAAACCGCCGAGAACTTCATTACGATGGAGAACCCGACGAATGAGAGTAATCTCTATATGTTCCTTGATCCTGTTGGCAACGTTGGTAACAGAAGAGGCATGATTTGGATGCTTTGGTCGAGTACTCGTGGCGGCGCGCCAAGCATCTTTATGCAGACAGTTGCCCGAAAGATCATCCCAGTTCTGCCACCAAATTGAAATTGAACTAAAAAAAGTTAGAAAGCCCTGGCAAATAGCTAGGGCTTTTTAGTGTGGTTAGTGTAAAATCCTCGCGTCAGTAGAGTTGTTACGAATAGTTATTATTTTGCCGTTGACAGAAGTCGACGAGGAATGATACTATGAGTCGCCTCTGCAGCGGCAGGTTTTGCGTCTATGGCTAGTAAGCTCAGTAGTGTTCTCGGAATTGACATCGGGAGTCACAGCATTAAGGTGTGTGAAGTGAAAGCTTCCGGCGGAAGCGCAACGGTATCAGCCGTTGGCGTAACCCCAACACCCGAAGGTGCGGTTGACTATAGTGGTGTCTACAATAGTGAAGCGGTTGGAGCTGCCCTCAAGCAGATCATGGCCCAGGTCGGTGTTTCTTCATCTGCCGCGGTCGTAACCATTGCCGGACAACATTCCGTATTAGTACGGGTTGTTGAAGTTCCTCGGATGGATCCAGACAAGGAATTGAAATCTCATATGGAATGGGAGATCAATAAGAACATTCCATTTGCAGAAACAAACATCATGTCGGACTATAAAGTCCTCCCTGGCACCGATCCAAATTCGGCAAACATGGATGTTGTAATGGCGATGGCACCCATGTCAGCCATTGAAACTTTAATGGACTGCATCAAGCGTTCCGGCAAAAAGGCGGTAGCGATCGATGTGGAGCCCCTCAGCATTGCTCGGTCAGTTGCGATCAGCTATCCAGAGTATGCAAGCGAGAATGGTGTTGTTATGGTCGACATTGGTCACTCAACAACTTCCATTAATGTTTACGAGCGAAACAACTTGGTGTTGCCTCGTCCAGTTCCTGGCGGCGGAGACATGGTTACACGGGCAATTGCTGACGCCATGCAAACAGGTGTGACGGATGCAGAAGCTTACAAGTGTTCAACGTTTGTTGTTCCTGAGTCAGCAACAACTGGCGGCGGATCGTTCGATCCATTCTCCGTCGGTGGTGCCACTCAGTCGTTTGATCCAGGCTTTGGTGCCACATATCAAGCCGGTGAGCCTAATGTTCATGCCACGACTTCAATGGACGCCACGCCGGAAATTGATCCAGTAACTGGCCTGCCGATTCAAGCAGCCGTTGATGCTGTTCAAAGCTATACAAACGATCCATTTGCAGTTTCAAATCCTGAGCCCGATGCATCTGCGCCACAGCCAACAATGGCTATGCCAGAGTCGCCATTGGTTCAACACGCAAGCTCTGATCAAGTTTTTTCTGCAGTTCAGGGAATTCTTGATGATTTAATTGCTGAATTAAGGCGATCTATAGATTATTATAATGGTCGGGGTGGAACGGTTTCAAGAATCGTCCTTTGTGGAGGTGGATCAAAGTTGAAAGGTCTTTCAGGCTATGTTCAGCGATCCCTCGACATAAAGTGCGAGGTTTATGATCCGCTTAGAAATCTAGGTTTCTCTTCCAAAAAAGTCGGGATGGATTATGTCAACGAGTATCGAGAACAGCTCGCAGTCGCAGTCGGAAACGGATTGCACATTTTGTTCGATTAAGGGAAAACAGTGAAACTAAATCTTTTACCTAAGATCGTCGATACAACGGGTCGCGCAAAGCGAGCGTTTTTCGGCGGAGCACTTGTACTGATTGCATCAATTGCGGGGGCATTCTATATGACCACCACGGCGTCGGCTCGACTTGCAAAAGCAAAAGAGGCCGATCTAGCTGCTCAACCTGCCTATGATCAGGCTGTAGCCACAGCAAATGAAGCCGACGCTATGATGGGCAAGCCTGCTGTGCGACAGCTGGTTGTCAATACTTCGTTAGCCAAGTCAATGATGGGCGCAAGCAGGACCTATCCTGACCTATACGATTTCGTAAAGCCATATATTCCGGGTTTCTTCAGGATTACCAATCTTGGCGCAACCCCAATTGATGGAACGAGTTGCACCGTCAACATGACGGGAACTGTAAAGAATGCTCAGCAGTATGCTGAATTGATGTTGGCCCTGCTTAGAATTCCGGGTGCAACTGCCGTTACACGATCTGGATTCCAAGCGGAGGATAAAGTGGTCCCTGCACTAACGTTGGTTGATCAGCAAGGGAAGCCTAGGTTTGAAAGTAAGGCTCCAATTCCAGACGATCCTCTTGAGCGACTGGCTTACTTCCAAAATGAAACTTCACCAACTGGCTATCTCAATGCGGGAAATTTTGGAAACATGGAAGAAGCAACTGTAAAGGGTGCTAGGCCAGGAGAATCAATAATCGCTGTTTCGGTCACGATTCCACGAAATATTCAAACACCAAATCCACGGGCAACTATTCAGAGCCTGGCTGGAACTGGTGGAGCTGGAGGCGCAGCAAGACCTGCAGCTTCAGCGACGCCTCCTCCTGCCGCGGCTGGAGCTAAGAACGGAACTGGGAAGACTCCAGCAGGAAACGAATAATGTTTAGATCTCTTTATCCAAGAACCATTTGGCTGATTTTCCTGTCGCTTTCGGCAATTATTTTGTCCCTTGGCGTTTTTAAGTTCTGGTTGCCAGTTCAAGA
>JAYUOQ010000437.1:0-7569 GCA_043760685.1 Armatimonadota bacterium
ATTTGAAATGATCATGATGTTTGCTTGTGCATAAAGTTCTGGTTCGATTATTGAGGAATATGGCCATTAACGTCCCACAAGTCTTGCCAATCTAGGGCGTCGGGCCAAAGGAAGACTTGCCCTTTGATCAATCGGCAATTCTTGTCTATTTTCGCAATTGCTTCCATCTCCTCTTCGGATAAGTCCTGCTTCTCCGCTCCTTCAATGGTTGCCAACATTTGCGAACGCTTCACGGAAAATGGAATTGGAATTGAGCCGCGCTGGATTTGCCACTTGATGCAAACAACCGCCGGGTGAATATTGAGCCGGTTGGCGATAGCAAGAACGATTGGATCTTCAATGTCAACCGTATCGTCCGCCGTTCTATCTCGTTCCGGTCGACTCGGCGACCCGATTGGCGAATAACCAATTGGGACTATGGCGTTATCAATGCAGAAGTTGAATAGCTCAGTTTGTTGAAAGTGGGGGTGGATCTCCATTTCATTTGCCGCTGGTTTGATTGAAGCGTCATTAATCACCTGGGAGAGTTTGGGTATCGTCATGTTCGACGTTCCGATGTTTCTCACCAGACCCCGAGCGACTAACGATTCTAGCTGCGCCCAAGTCTTCATGTACCCATCATGATCATAAGGTTTTGCATGCGGATCGCGCGAGTCAACCGCCACACCTTGTTCATGATGGTTTGCAAACGGCCAGTGGATGAGATAAAGATCAAGGTAATCCAAACCTAGATTCCGAAGGGAGTTTTTGCAAGCACTAACCGCATTATCGTGGTGGTTGTTCCAGACTTTGCTTGTTACCCAAATGTCTTCGCGATTTGCTCCTGAGCCTAAAATAGTTTGAAACGAAGCTCCTATTTCTTTCTCATTCCCATAAACCTCGGCGCAGTCGAAATGACGATATCCCAATTCATATCCCTCTATAACCGCCGAGGCAACCGTCGAAGCATCATATTTATCCGACCCAAAAGTTCCTAAGCCAATCGCTGGAATTTGTGACCCGTTTGCAAATGTTTTGAATGGAACGGACACTACATTAACTCCCTAAGGAACTTCTCACGATCATTGTCCCAATAGCCACATTCGAGCTGAAGAAAGACCGACGTATAAGGAATCATCGTATTCGTCTTTATGACAAGGATCGAATAATTTGCGCCTTCCATGTTGAGCTTTTCCAAAATCATCTCGTGAGCTCCTTCAGAAGGTTCTAGTTGTCCAGTTTCAAATCGAATACTGGCCCGCAAAGCCGAGACTCCTGGGCATAGATCTTCGGTCATAAAGCCTAGCTCCCGGTCTAAGTAGGCTTTCGGGGAGACATGACCCATCTCGTGGATTGCTGTAAGCACGTGTCGAAGAGCCTCATCGATCGGAGAGTTAGCGATCAAGACCGTAACTCCAGGCGCACTTTGTTCTGGATATGCGGCATCGGCGAGGACAATCCAGTTTCGGTGACCGAGTCTAGGGAGATATTCGGAGAACTGACTTTGCCAAGAACTCATACGATAGTGTAGATAACTTTCATTCTTATTAATTTGTTGGTGCGGGGTTATTTGCACTCAGGCAAAAAATGAAAGTAAAATCCTGCGAAGTTAGTGAACTCATGACTTCAATTGAGCCAATCGAAGATTCAGAGAAAAGCTTTTACCGAAGCAACGGTTATTTGGTGGTAAAGCGGCTCTTTACCGAATCTGAATGTGATTTTTGGGCCAACTACTTCACCGATATGGTTGAGCGTGGAGGAGATGGTTGGGCTGAAGGTGGAGTTGATCCCACTCATGAAGATCCACTCAAGCGATACCCAAGGCTTCTCCAACCCCATCGAGGCGACAAGGTTGCTTTTGACTATATGGTTGACCCAAGGATAAACCAGTATCTATCGTCATTCTACGATCGCGATCCCTTAGCCGTCCAAACCATGGTCTATTTTAAGCCTCCTGGCGCCAGGGGGCAAGCCCTTCATCAAGATAATCGATATCTCCAAGCCGACCCTGGGACATGCATGGCCGCCTGGCTAGCACTCGAGGTCATTGACGATGAAAATGGTTGTCTTGAAGTTGTTCCAGGCACACAAGATATGCCAATGGTTTGTACCGAAAAGGCGGATACAACCAAGAGTTTTTCTGATGTCGTCATAAACCTTCCGGGAATGTCTGCCATTCCACTTCACATGAAAAAAGGGGACGTAATATTCTTCAATGGTTCGCTAGTACATGGGTCGGGTCCAAATCAGTCGGAATCAAGATTCCGCCGAATCATGGTAGGTCACTACATCGAAGGCAATGCCGAACAAGTTGCGAAGTACTATTTCCCCGTGTTTAGAATGGACGGTAGCCAAGTTGAGGGACTTACCTCAATAGACCACGGTGGACCTTGTGGAGTTCCGGTTTTTAAGGATGGCAAGTTAACCTTCGAAATGGCCGGAAAGTCTGGCGAAGTTGCCGGACCGCATTAGCCCCAAACGGCCAAATACTCGTTAATTTTCTTGGCAAGCTTTTGCTTGAATTCATAGGTTGTCGATGCACCAAATGAAATTCCTTTGCCCTTGAAATCTGTTAGGTTGATCGTCTGGAGCGGCGCAGAATTGTTGCTAGTCTGCGTGGTTCCAGCTTGTGGCCTCCCGACTTTCGCTATTGTGTCATCACTGAGTTCAAACGATTTGGTTCGATTCCAGTTCTTGAACTTTCGATTAATAGTTAAAGTGCGACCGTTTAGGGTTATTGATTCGGTACAGAGGGAGTTCATGCATGAACCAAGCATGGCAAAGCCAACAATAAAAAAGATTGAGTAGAACAAGAGAAGTCCCAAAGCGGCAATTCCGAAGGCGTGATACATGCCACCAACCATCGCGATGCAATGAAGGGTCGTAAACGATGTCCATGCGATTCCGAAGATCCCAGCACCCATTGCAACGGTCTTGTTAGGAGGAGATGTTTCAAGCTCGATGATTGCCGGCACTTGACTGGTTTCAGTAACCCCAATTTCCTGCTTAGCGTTTCGTTCGGCCAGTCGTTCCTGTAGTGACTCCACGTCAATCACTCCGCGAGGATCTCCCGGGGCTACTTTTGCAAGTTGCCTTCGAAGGGGCTGTTCAATCGAATCAAGTTGTTCCACTGCTTCGACAATCGTTTCGCGAATTCTTAAATCGGAATTGTCGGTCAGATTCTGGAGCAATCGAAGCAATTCTGGCGCATCCGATTTTAACCCTGCAATGGTACTCATTTGTTGACGAATCGTATCTGCTTCATACGGAATCTCATCACTCGAAATGAGAGGAGCAAACTTAGCTAACCATTGGTTTGCTAAATCTCGAATCGCTCCTTGATCATTCTCAAATGAGTACCGTGACGCCACTTCAAAAGGAATTATCGGAATGCAGGTCCTTGTTCACATAGCAATTGGGCAAACATAAGTATAATTTCATCGAAATGAACGATGGACCGGTTCCTCCTCCTATAGAAGGCTATGCTGCCTACCCAAGAGCTAATGTTACGGAAGTAGGTGTTTACGGTACCAGCGAAAAACTAACAAGGCTTTACCGGGGCTATCATGGCATGTCTTACTCGGTACTTTGTGCCATCGGGGCATATGCATTATTGTTTCCCGGGCTCGCATTTGTCGAGAAGCCAGGTTGGGAGATTCTAGGCTACGCCCTGTTCATCTTGCCTTTGGCAAGCGTTATTGGAATTTTCTTTTTCAGTATTCGATCCGGTCGGGATATTGGTTACGGGAACGATTGGTCCCCTGCATTAGGCGTGATCCTCGGAATTCTTGCACCATGCGTAGGGATAATCATGTGCATTGTCATGCAATACCTGGCTACCGCCGAAATGAAGCGCTACGGGATCGTTACAAGACCATTTCGCGGATTAGATCGTGCTTTGGTCCGATCAACAATTGCCCGACTGGCTGCAATAGAAAACCCATCACAGCAAGCCGCACAATCTCAATTTCAGGTTTAGTATGCTTTCGCGAAAATAACCCGTTGTTTACTTGGCTGACCAGTCAACACACAATTGCCTGGTTGCCCATCTTCTGGTATCAATGGCACAAGTGGAATGCATCGAATAGTTGCCTTCGTCATTTCGCTAATCTTGGCTTCTGTCTCAGCGGTTCCATCCCAGTGAGCGATAACAAAACCACCTCCACCCTCTCCTTCAAACTGCTTAGCAAAGTCGTCCCAACTATCGACTCGCAGTATGTTGGCTTCTCGAAAGGCGAGAGCTTTGGCGTACATGTCAGATTGGATGGCCGGCAGCAAGTTAGCAATGGTCTCGACAACCTTATCAACAGCCACCATTTCCTTATCGTCGTTGTCCCGTCGAGAGACTCCTAGCTCACCTGCTTCGAGCTCTCGACCACCGACATCTACTCGCACGCAGACTCCGCGCATTTCCCAGTGCTTGGCTTTGAAACCGGGCGATTCTTTAACTCTGTCGTCAACTTTCACGCGAATGCCTCGCGACTTGAGTTGAGCAGCCAGGTCCTTAGCAACCGAAGTAGTTTGCTCCAAAACTTCGGCTTTACCCATCGGCACGAATACAACTTGAATTGGTGCCAGCTTTGGTGGGCAAACAAGACCTTTATCGTCGCTATGCCCCATGATCATGGTTCCGATGAGTCTTGTAGACACCCCCCAGCTGGTGGCATAAACATATTCTCGTTTGCCTTCCGCACTCTGGTATTGCACATCAAATGCCTTGGCAAAGTTTTGACCGAGATGGTGAGAAGTTCCAGCTTGAATCGCCTTGCGATCTTGAGTCATGGCTTCGATACAGTACGAATGGCTCGCACCGGCAAACTTTTCACTCTCCGACTTAAGACCCCGGATAACTGGAATTGCCATCCACTCTTCGGAGAACTTCGCGTACACATCGTGCAAAATCGTCAGAGCTTCTGCATCAGCTTCTTCAAAGGTGGCATGAGCCGTGTGCCCCTCCTGCCACAGAAATTCCGCAGTCCGCAGAAATAGCCGAGTTCGTAGCTCCCACCTCATGACATTTGCCCATTGGTTCACGAGAATTGGCAAATCACGGTAACTCTGAATCCACTTCTTATAAGTGTTCCAAATGATCGTTTCGCTGGTTGGGCGAATAATCAGGGGCTCTTCCAGTTCTGCCTCAGGATCTGGAATAAGACCCTTTCCATCAGGTCCTTTTGTAAGTCGGTGATGGGTTACAACCGCACATTCTTTTGCAAAACCTTCAACATGGTCAGCCTCTTTATCGAAGAACGACTTAGGGATGAGCAACGGAAAGTACGCGTTTTGGTGCCCCGTTTCTTTGATCATGTCGTCAAGAGCACGTTGCATGAGCTCCCAAAGCGCATAACCGTGTGGCGGAATAACCATGCATCCTCGGACCGGCGAATAGTCTGCCAGGTCTGCTTTGACGACCAGTTCGTTGTACCAATCGGCGTAGTTTGTTTCGCGGGACGGAATGCCTAAATTACTGCTCACATAAGAATTTTGACAGATTCAAATTAATTAGGAACCGTTTATTTGCGTTGGACGTTAAATACATTAGAAGACTCCCGCTGAGAGTCAGCATGAAACTCCCATAACCCTCGCGGCGGTCACTCTACCCAAGAAGTGACCGCCAATTTTTTTCTGTCGATCTTTTAGCACCGTTAATTCGTCAAACTAATTACAAATGATTCAACGTTGGCTACCGCTTTCCATCCTACTATTAGCGTCTTGTGCTCCGGCTGAGGGCCGAGGTCCCGGTCGATATGTAGAAAAACTGAGACAGTTTGAAGTTGATCGGGACTATATTCTTCGGATACCAAAAGGATATAAAGGCGGAACTCCCACTCCCCTTGTTTTTGCGCTTCATGGTTTGAGCGGCAATATGGACTATTTTTCTTCGTCAACCAAGATCGAAGAAGTTGCCGACAAAGAAGGTTTCATTTGTGTCGTTCCCAACGGTGCTCCTTCGAATTTTCGGGGTTGGAATACCGGCTTCTTTGCGATGGCGGGATCGAAGGATGATGTTGGATTCATCGGTTCAATTCTCGACAAAGTAGAAAAAGAATTCACGACCGACAAGAAGAGAACATTTGTTTTTGGACATTCAAACGGAGCGATGATGTCTTATTATTTGGGCGGGGTGATGTCAGATCGGTTTGTTGCCGTCGCGGGTATCGCAGGAACGATTGGTATTCCGAGATCTACTTCTGCAGTTAAGGAAGTCCCAACCCCCAAAAATCCGATTTCAGTTTTAATGATTCATGGGCAAAAGGACAAAATGGTTTCCTATAAGCCTGGAGATGAAGCGATGTTGCAATGTACTGGCGCAGAAGATGGCGCTAAATGGTGGGCTAAGCAAGCCTGTTGTGAGGACAAGCCAATGGTGAGTGACTTCGTCAAGGATTTTGCAACTTTGACATCGTACGGCAAAGGCAAAGATGGCACCGAAGTTCAGCTAATCTCGACCTTCAAAGGGACTCATGATGTACCAGGGGCGTACTCAGGAAATGGAAGAGAGTCTGCCAGTGGGGTCGATGCAATCGCTGAAATTTGGAAGTTCTTTAAGAACCATCCGCGAAAGTAGAGTCGAAAACTAAGCTTTAGCCGATTCCTCGGAGTTCTCACGTGGCGTCGAATCCAATGGATCATTTGGCACGATTCGGATCTTAATGATCCGCTTGCCATCTGTCTCAACAATGTTGAATTGATAGCTATCGTGAGCTAACCATTCACCAAGTTTAGGCTGACGTCCGCACAGACCAAAGACAAAACCGCCAATCGTATCAAAGTCTTCGCTTTCAAAGTTTGAGCCAATCTCGTCGTTGACATCGTCAAGGTGGGTTTTACCATCGACCAGGAAGCCTTCGAGTGATTCAGAGAACTCAGGATGCTCATCGTCGTGCTCGTCTTGAATCTCACCCACGAGCTCTTCGATGATGTCCTCAATCGTGACGATTCCCGAAGTTCCGCCGTATTCGTCCTTGATGACCGCAAGTTGAGACTTTGATAGCCGCATCTCGGCGAGCAAGTCATCAATGCTCTTATTCTCAGTTACATACAACGGTGGTCGCATCAGTGAACTAATATTTACCGGCTTACCACGAAGCATCGCAAGAAATAGGTCTTTGGCATGGATAATCCCAACGATGTCATCATCGCTTCCTTCAAAAATTGGAATTCGAGAGTGACCAGATTCTTGAATAAGCTCAACCAAGTCGTAGGGATTAATATCTATCGGAACAGCGTCAAGATCGGTGCGTGGAGTCATGATCTCTCGAGCAACTGTATCAGAGAACTCCAGGACACTATGAATAAGTTCGGTTTCATCCGACTCCATTTCTCCGGTCTCACCGGCGGAATCAACGAGGGATCGAATCTCCTCTTCCATCAACTTGCTTTGTCTGAGGGTTACCGAGCCACCTGCCGGGCGTGCAAATAGGTTTGCCAATCCCACAAACATTTTCGCAAGACCAAACAGCAGTTTCTTGCTTAGGGCTACTAGCGGACTAGCCGCACGTCGTTCACCGGGGGAGGGGTCGCTCATTCTGTTTTCTATTTACTCTACCGAAATAAGAAGAGTAGTGAGGCTTATGAAAAATATTCGGA
>JAYUOQ010000438.1:0-7565 GCA_043760685.1 Armatimonadota bacterium
CACCGGAATCTGTTGCTTGTTTTCAACCATTTCCTTTCTATTTATACCGCACCTTGTCTTGAAATTGTAGAAATTTCAGAATATGTTGAAAGTTACTACGGATAAACTTGGCTGTGCGTTTCTATTCTTGCTATGCGTTTGACCTTGATGGCACCCTATATCGCGGAAATGAAGTTGTTCCGGGAGCTAGGGAAGCAGTGGAAAGGTTGGAATCTAGGGGAGCCCGGATTCTCTATGTCACCAATAATTCGGGCATGATGAGACGGGAATATTGCGACAAATTAGCTAAATTTGGGTTCTCGACAAGCGAAAATCAGATCGTTACCAGCGGGCTCGTTGCCGCCCACTATTGCTTGGCAAATGGATTGAAAAGAGTATTCGTCGTCGGTGAGCCTGGACTAGTAGGGACGCTGAGGGAGCAAAACATCGAAGTAGTCAATTCTGGTGACAGCGGTCGTTTGAACCTCACTGTCGATGGGGCAGAAGCGGTTGTTTCCGGAATATGTCGAGATGCTCTTTCATATAATTTATTGGATGCGGCGATGCAAGTCGCCATTCGAACAGAGAACTATGTTGCCTGCAATACCGATCTAACATATCCGGTTGAGAATGGGAAGTTTAATCCGGGATCGGGGGCAATTGTTGCGGCGATCGAGGCTTGTAGTGGCGTCAAAGCGGTTGTGGTTGGAAAGCCCAAGCCAACTATCTTGCTTGATCCTTTGCAACAGCTTGGAATTGATCCATCAGATACGCTCATGGTAGGGGACCGGATGGATACGGATATTGCGTGTGGTGTGGCTGCTGGAGCAGATACATGCCTAGTCTTGACCGGTGTGATTCGCGATCCTGTTGATGGGCAGTGGTGCCTTGATTCCGTCAAAGACCTTGCCTAAGTTCTTCTTCGGCTTGGCGAATGGTTCTGATTTCTGACATGGTTATGTCGAGCATTCCACCCGGAATGTCTGCTGGAGTGAACATCACTTCGCTTTCGCCCTTAACCGTCATTTGCTCGAGTTCCGTGCGCATTTGCTGAAGCTTGTCGGCAATCTTAAACGCGGCATCGAACCCAATGTCACCACCGGGCACATGGCTCTTTTGAACTTTTAGGAATGTTTCGAGTGCTTCATTGACGTAGTCGCCCGGTTTGCGGCTTTGAATTTCAGTGGGAATGGTTGCTCGGAATTGGAGGACTGCGTCCATCATCGCCTGGTCTGTGGCGGTAATCGCTTGATCACGGAGTTGGCAGTATGTATCGGGAAGAGTCGGTTGACGCCAGTAAGCAGATTCTAGCAGCTGTTTCGTTTCCATCCGAGTTCGAGCAATCTCGTTCAGGAGGGTCAAAGTAGCTTCGCTGAGATCGCGATGAAGCCGATTGAGCGTGAGCATTTTGCGCAATGCACCAAAGAGGCGATGGGCTTCGAGTCGAGATTCAATTTCCGGGGTAAAGAGTTCGGCTTTTTTGATGCGCATTGCATAGGTAGCCGCGGCTCCGCACATTGCGGATACGAACAACGTCAGAGGAATAGAAATTGCGGCGTGGAAAATGAGTCCAAACAGAAACGGTCCGCCGGCGGCGACGGCAATAATTCGCCCCCATCTTTGATGGAAATCTTTGAATAAATCTAGGCGCTCGGTCTCCCTTAGATAGGCGACGAGGTGCGGGTATTGCTCACCCTTGTTTCCGAATAGCATTGGCTCTGATTGAATTTTACGCTGAATTAGCGGAAGCGTTGCAGGGTTTACTAAAGCCTCACTATGTTTACAGGCATCATTCAAGCAGTTGGAACAGTTCGATCTTTCGAAGCAGGGACCCTTGTTGTCGACGCCAGTGACTTAAATCTCGATCGAATTGAGGTCGGTGAGTCGATTGCCGTGAGTGGGGTTTGCTTGACACTGGTCGCTACGGTTTATACAAAGCTGACGTTTGAGCTTTCATACGAGACAATCTCCCGGTCGTCTTTTTCTGGAGTTTCGGTTGGAGACCATGTGAATTTGGAAAGGGCGATGTTGTCGACTGATCGGTTTGGTGGGCACATTGTGCAGGGACATGTTGACGGGGTCGGGTCGGTTGTTTCGATTCGAGAGGAAGGAAATTCGTCGGTATTCCGGTTTAGCGTTCCTTCGGGGCAATACATTATCGAGAAGGGGTCGATAACTTTGAACGGCGTTTCGCTAACGGTAGTTGAACCGGCTGGGTGTGAGTTTGATGTGTGGGTGATTCCGCATACTTTGGCGAATACCAATTTGGGGTCGATGAAGGCTGGGTCGTTGGTAAATGTGGAATACGATGTGATTGCGAAGTATTTGGAGAAGTTGGCGCAACCTCATTTGGGCTAGTGGCGTCTTGTTTGACTCGCGGGATCGTTGTATCAGTCCGAAGTTCAAATTCTTATTCAGTGAACTGACAATTTGTGCGGGAATTTGTTGGATTCACCAAATTGAACCTAGTTATAGCGTACACCTAGTGAAGTGATTGCGACCTTCTTAATGCTAAGCCAACTGGGAAATTCACCCAAGATACTTTTTGTCGGGAATAGTCATACGATTGTCAACAATGTGCCAGAGTCGGTTCGGCAACTTCTGGCTTCAGATTCTTGTCATCGAAAAGCTAATGTGCGATCCGTTTCAGTTGGGTTATTGGAGACGGCAGGTCCGGATGTTGAAACGGCGATCAAATCCGAAAAATGGGATGTGGTGATCTTGCAAGGGGCGCAGGTAAGCAGCAGTCACAAGTACCGATATTCTCAAGCAAAAGCGATTGGTTTTGCAAATCTCGCAATATCACGCAAAGCAAAAGTCTTGCTTTGTGCAGAGTGGCCACGCCGGGGCTGGGATGAAACGCAGTATCAACTCGGTGTCTATCGGGAGATTCAGGTGGGTGCAAAGGGTTCGATTATCGTTCCGATTTGTGAAGTTTGGGACGCATCGCAAGCAAAGTTGGGCGGCATTGATCTTTGGCAAGGAGACGGAAATCACGCGAACCTGAAAGGGTCATTTTTGTCGGCTTGCGCTATCTACCGATATCTCACGGAAGACCTCAATGCTCGCCCTAACTGGCGACCAAGTGGCGTTTCACAAAAAGAGACGGAGACTTTTCATTCGATGGCAATCCAAATCTTGAAGTCCCATACGGTCGCCAAGTAGGTTAAACTTCGCGCATGACTCGATTTCGAGCGTTCGCCCTCATAGCTCTTTCCCTGGTTTATACCGGCGGGGTTTTTGCCCAGGATCCGAATTTGGCGACGCCGCCCGCAGCCAAGCAGGAAGTTAAGACTGGCAAAAGAACCCTGACTTTTGATGACTATAAGCAATGGGAGCGACTCTCGCAGGTCGTCATTTCGAACGATGGGAAATCGTTGGTTTACTCCGTCGTAAAGGTTGATGCCGACGGCTACGTTGTCGCACGAAAGATAGATGGACCAGAGAAGTCAATCATTCCCAATGCCTCTCGCCCGTCGATATCGGATTCCTCAAAGTATGCCGGCTACATCATTTCGATGCCGAAAGCTGAAGTCGAAAAGAACACGGAGATGAAGCGCCCTAGCCCAACCAAACTGGGAATTAGGAACCTCGAAAACGGCGAAGAGAAAGTCATTGATGATATTGCAACATTTGACTTTTTGAAGGATCAGGATTTGATTGTGGCTATCCGACCAAAAGCAATACCGGGTCCGGGCGGGAGCGACCTGTTATTGTTCAACCCGGGTGGAGGCGAGCCGACGGTTATCTCAAACGTTCAGTCGTACGGATTGAATGACAAGGAAAACCTAATAGCCATTCACCTTAGCTCAGGAACGGGATATTCGGCTTTCGAAGTTCTGGATGTTAAAACGGGCGTGATTCACCCTCTTTATAGCGGGAGAGATGAAATTGCTTCGTTTAATTGGGCGAAAAAGGCAGACGTGCTTTCGGTTGCAATCGCGAAGGCTGACGAGAAAAAGGAAGGTAATAATCACCGTTTGTGGCGGGTGTCGGGATTCGATTCGGGAGTTAGTCGACAGGAACTAGATCCAATGAAATTTGAAGGCTTTCCTGCCGGGATGAGAATAAGCGACGGAATGCGCCCAGGTCCCTCGGAGGATGGCTCGAAGATTGTCCTTAGTTTGCAGCCGTGGGCTGACAAGTCGAGACCATCGAACCCGAAAGATAAGGCTGGAGTGGAGATTTGGAATGCGAAAGATACTCGCATCATGCCCACTCAGAAAAAGACTTTCGCTCAGGACAAAGCGCGAGGAATTATGATGCTGTGGAACCCAGTGGATAGTTCGCTCAAGCGAGTGTCCCCCGGGAAAGATAATGATATTCCAGGGTTTGATGTTACAACCATGTTGTCGCAAGACATGGGGCTTTCTGTTGTTGTAGACGGTCGACCTTATACAAGCGCCGTAACCAATGGAATTAATTATCACGATGTTTGGGTAACCAACCTCAAGACCGGCGAAAGGGTTGAAGCTGTCCACAAGGACCAATTTGGAATTTCTCCGAGTGACTCTATGCGATTTCTTGCCTACTACGCCGATAAGTTGTGGTGGATTTACGACACTCAAGAAAAGAAAGCTAGGGCCCTTCATCCGGATGGATTCTCCAATTTTGAGAACGAATTGAATGACCAAACGATTCCGGTCAAGCCTCCGGCAAGCTTCCCCGTATGGCTTGACAACGATGAGGGAGTAATTATTCATGATCAGTTCGATGCTTGGTTAGCGAATCCCAAGACTGGTGCGATGCGAAGACTTACTAATGGTCGCAAAGAGAAAATGCGTTTTCGATATCTCGAAACCACGCCATACGAAGAGTCACCAAAGTTGACCTATCCGATGCACTTCGATGCCTTTGATACGGTGACAAAGAAAGATGGCATCTATATCATTGACGCCAAAGGACAAGGCAAAATGGCGATCACGGAGGACGCCCTGATTCGGGGTCTTACCAAAGCAAAGAACACCGATCGTATGATGTTTACTATGGAGTCCTTTGTGAAGTCCCCGGACGTTTACATAACCAACGACGTGTTTACCGCGGCAAAACCTGTGACTCGAACCAATCCTCAGCAAAAGGACTTTCATTGGGGAAGGACCGATTTGGTGCCGTTTAAGAGCCGCTTTGGCGCGGAATTGAACGGAACTTTGATCTATCCTGCGGACTACGATCCGAAGAAGAAATATCCGATGGTTACGTACATCTACGAACGGCTTTCGGATAACAAAAATGCTTACCTCTATCCGACGGAGTGGTCGGCTTACAACCAGCAGTACTTCAGTCAGAACGGATATTTTGTCTTCATGCCGGATATTGCTTACTTTAGCAATAGACCGGGCGAGTCGGCAGTTAATTGTTTGGAACCAGCGGTCGACGCGGTTTTCAAGATGAACGTAGGCGTTGATCCGAAAAAGGTTGGACTGATTGGACACTCTTGGGGTGCCTATCAAACAGCGTTTGTAACAACGGTTAGCGATCGATTTGCGATTGGGGCTTGCGGAGCGCCATTGACCGAATTGACGAGTATGTACAACTCGTTTTATTGGAATTCAGGTTCGCTCGACCAGCCGCTGATGGAAACCGGACAGGGTCGTATGCGGGTTCCGTTTTGGGAAGATCCAAAGGCTTATTTCGATAACTCGCCAGTTTGGCAGTCCTCAAAGCGAAAAGTGCCTTTGCTCATTGCTCAGGGCGACGCGGACGGAGCGGTTGACTTCCATCAGTCGCAGTATTTGTTTAACACGCTAAGGCGGATGGGCAAGAACTGCGTGTTGCTGATGTACGCGGGTGAGAACCACAACTTCACATTGCGTCCGGATCAGTTGGATTATGCGCGTCGGTTGCGACACTGGATGGATGTTTATCTGAAGGATGCCAAGCCTGAGGCGTGGGTAACGGAAGGTGTTCCGTTTGTGAAGCAAGCTGGGGGTTAAAAGAAGCTCTTGACCGAATCGCACACGTGCTGAACTTGTTCAGGTGTCAAGTGTGGGTGAATAGGCAAGCTGAGGCATTGCTTAGAGACTTCTTCGGTTGCAGGTAGTTCCCAAGAAGGTGTAAACGCCGCGTACGGCGTGTGGTGATGGATCGGAACCGGGTAGTAAATCATCGACGGAACACCGAGTCCCTTGAGGTGCTCTTGGAGTTCGTCGCGCCGGGTGGTCGTTATGGTGAACTGGTGGAAAGTGTGATTATTCCCCGGTGAGGTAATGGGCAGCACCAAATCGTTGATTCCGGTGAGTTCATCAAAATACTTTTTGGCAGTGACAAGCTTTTTCGCTCCCCATTCTCCCAGTTTGGTCATCTTGACTGTGAGTACGGCAGCTTGAATCTCGTCAAGGCGCCCGGTGTAGCCGAGATGGTCGTAATAGTATCGTTCGCGACCCATACCGTGAACTCGAATAGATCGGCACACTTCGTTGGTCTCGTCGTCGTTGGTGGTGATCATTCCACCGTCTCCGGCCGCGCCAAGGTTCTTGGTGACATAGAAACTGTATCCAGCCGAGATACCGAAGTGACCCGCTGGAGTTCCGTTATGGGAAGCTTCTACAGCTTGAGCTGCGTCTTCGAGAACAATTAGTCCGTGCTTTTTGGCGATTTCATTGACACCAATAACATCGAATAGCTGTCCAAAAAGATGGATTGGGAGGATCGCTTTGGTCTTCGAAGTAATCGCAGCTTCGATCTTTCCGGCATCAAGCATGAAGGTTGCTGGGTCAATGTCGACAAACACGGGGGTCGCTCCGGTTTGGACAATAGTTTCAACGCTCGCCACAAATGTGAAAGCGGTCGTGATGACTTCATCGCCACGGCCGATTCCAGCGGCATCCATCATGATTCGCAGGGCATCGGTTCCGCTATGTACCGCAATAGCGTGCTTTACATTGTGGAGCTTTGCGAATGCAGCTTCGAATGCTTTGTTGTGAGAACCCAAGACGTAATTTCCGCTGGAAATTACGTCATGAACTACTGCGTCAAGCTCGGATGCCAGGTCCTTGTATTGTGCCTGTATGTCGTAAAAAGGAACCTGCATGATGTTGTAGGATCATTTTGACATTTTTTTCTTAACCTAAGCTTGATATCTTAACTGGTGCTCCGCCGAGTTCCATCGACTTCCATGCTGCTTCGGTGAGGCGAATGACTTCGAGCCCACATTCGAACGGCGATTCGCACTCAATGCCATTGGTGATACAGTCAACGAAGTGTTGATCTGGGGTGATGCCGCCGGAGATTTCTTCGTAAACCACGCGGTCTCGAGCTAAGTTTCGTACAGTCAGCTTGCCGCCACGAACAAAGAAGCCAAGTTTTGTGCCCATGATCGTCATGTCTTCGTGCCAGTTGGTGGCGTCACCAATGATGGAAATGGTGCCGACGGCGCCATTGCTAAATCGGATTGCGAGGGCCGAATCAATGTCAACTTCAGTGCCTCGGTTGTCGCCAATTGCTGAAACGGTCTCGGCTTTTAGTCCGGTCGTGTGGAGAATAATGTCTACAAAGTGGGAGCCGGTATCGTTGAGTTGGCCGCCGCCGCTCAGTCCAGGGATTTGGCGCCAAGTGCCTTTGCACGCAATTTTCCATTCTTGGCAGTT
>JAYUOQ010000439.1:0-7546 GCA_043760685.1 Armatimonadota bacterium
GTTGGGTGATCTCAAGTACACGGCAACAACCGGAATGATGCCGATCAACAACGAGATTGGAGAAGTTGAAGGCGGGATGTTCTATATGGCTTATACGAAGGAAGGGGTGAAAGACCCAGCAAGCCGTTCAATCATGTTTAGTTTTAATGGTGGACCTGGCAGTTCCTCGGTGTGGTTACACCTCGGTATTATTGGACCAAAACGGGTGGTAATGGAGGCGGACGGGGGGATGCCTCAGCCACCCTTTAAGCTTGTCGATAACGAATATTCGTGGCTAGAAGACACCGACTTAGTGTTCATTGACCCGATCGGAACCGGATACAGCCGACCGGCAAAGAAGGACGGCGGCAAAAAGTTCTGGAGTCTGGAAGGGGACATCGAATCGATTGGCGAGTTTATTCGCCTCTATCTGACTCGAAACAATCGTTGGGCCTCACCAGTTCATCTGGTTGGCGAGAGCTACGGAACGACTCGGGCAGCAGGTTTGTCTGGACATTTGATTGAGAAAGGAATTGCGTTTAATAGCATTGTCCTTGTTTCTTCGATCTTGAACTTCCAGACCGCGCGATTTAACAAAGGCAACGACCTGCCCTACCAGGTCTTCTTGCCAACCTACACGGCGACCGCCTGGTTCCATAAGAAGACGAAGTTTAAGACTCTGGAATCGGCTCTGAAGGCCAGCGAAGAGTTTGCTTCGAACGAATATGTTTTGGCTCTCGCGAAGGGATCGTCTTTGACCGACGCCGAACGGAAGTCCGTTCGAACGAAGCTTGCTTCCTTGACTGGTTTGAGCGAGGAGTATCTTGAATCAACTGATCTGCGAGTGAACATCCATCGGTTCTGCAAGGAGCTTTTGCGTAACGAAAAGCGAACGGTTGGACGCTTGGATAGCCGGTTTAAGGGAATTGATGAGTCGGCTTCGACTGAGAACCCTGAGCATGATCCGTCGATGACGGCCATCATGGGGCCGTACACCGCGATGATTAATGACTATATTCGTCGGGAGCTTGGGTACGAGACCGATCAGCCTTATTATGTGTTTAATCCAGGTGAGCTGTGGAAGAATTGGTCATATGGTGATGCGGGTGCGGGGCACCCCGATACGTCCGAAGCTCTTCGAGCCGCGATGTCGAAGAATCCTTACATGAAGGTATTCATTGCGTCGGGTTATTACGACATGGCGACTCCGTACTTTGCGACCGAGTACACGGTGAACCACTTGGCATTGGATCTTTCGCTGCGGGCAAATATTCACACCGAGTATTACGAGGCGGGGCATATGATGTACATCGATGAAGGGTGCATGAAGAAGCTTCACGCGGACATCAAGAAGTTCTATAAGTAGGTAACGTTTGGCCATGAAGTGGCGCGTTCCGATCTTAGTTCTCTCTGGCTCCGCAGTATTTCTTTGGGTATATACAATTGTCGGATTGTCGTTTGTCAATCGATGGGTGCCGCCAATGCTGGGAAAGGTTGGCGATAAACTTTACAGTTCAAAGCAGACAAGCGATATCGATTATCAAAACGGAGCGAGATACGAAATGCGAGTAACCAGGCAGTTAAGTCGTGCCTATCCATTTGTAGATACGAAATACGCGACCGTCTATATTTTCGAAGAGGGCTCGGCCGACTTTGGCTTCGGCTGGTCGATGGATATCAGCAGTTTTGACGAATTTGGTCCTATGACCGCAACCTGGGGGAGTGAAGGTGTCGAACTTGTAACCGACAAAGGTATTCGACACTTCGTCCCAAAGAAGGAATTCATCCATGGGCGTTGAGTTCAACCTAATGCAAGACCCCGCCGTTCTTCACGACAACTAGGTCTGGCTGAAAACCAGTCCAATAGGCAATTTCTCTGTAGTCTTTATATGTCCAGATCACAAAATCGGCTTGCTTACCAGGTTCGAGGCTTCCGATTTTGCCACCGCGATTTAGGCTATACGCCGCATTGATTGTGCAAACCGTAAGGCATTCAGCTGCCGACATTCCCATCTTCGTCATGGCAAGAGACATGCAAAACGGTAGCGATGGCGTTGGCGATGACCCGGGATTAAAATCTGTGGCGATGAGTACGGGCAGTCCAAGCTCAATCATCAATCTGGCATTTGGATATTTGTCGGATCGAATTCCATAGACCGAGCCGGGAAGCAGAACGGGCATCGTTTGTGAATTTGCCAAGGCGCGGATTCCATCCTCGCTTGTGTATTCCAGGTGGTCGGCAGTTTTGGCTCCGATTTCGGCAGCCAATATTGCTCCTCCAGAATCGCGCATCTGATCGACATGGAGGCGAACCTGAAGCCCAAAGCTTTGGGCTGCTTTTGCATATCGGCGGGCATCATCGTGATTGAAGTATTTGTCTTCGACAAACATATCGACAAACTCGCACTCCTTCGCGACTACATGAAGCATATCGTTGATGACATGATCAAGGTATTCCGCCTTCGAATTCGCCTCGGGAGGAACTGAATGGGCTCCCAGAAACGTTCGAACGACACCAAGCCCTTCTGCCTTAAAAGCTTTAGCTACGCGAAGCATCTTAAGCTCGGTTTCGAGGTCAAGGCCGTAACCGGACTTGATTTCTGCGGTAGTCGTTCCACAGCGGATCATCCACTCGACGTGTTGCTTTGACTGTTCGTAAAGTTCATTCTCCGAGGCGGACCGAGTCTTGGCGACGGTGGAGAGAATGCCTCCGCCCCTCGCGGCGATCTCTTGGTAAGTCGCGCCAAGTGCTCGGGATTCGAATTCGTCAGCACGATTTCCGGCAAATACAGCGTGTGTATGAGCATCGACGAGTCCTGGTGTGACCAATTTGCCTTCAGCGTCGACTTCATAGTCGTATTGAAAATCTGGCGCATCTTGCCGAGGTCCAGCATAGGTGATGTGGATACCCTCAACATGAATTTCCGCATCGTGGATCAAGCCAATGTCAGACATTTCTTTGCCAACTCGGGGACGACTTGGCCCTTTCATACTAACTAGCTGACCTATATTGCGAACGATTGCCTTTCTCATGAACTTGCGAGTATCCCTGAAGCAAATTCTAGCAGGGATGCGGCGCAAGCCATGGCAGTACAGGAGTTAATATCCAGTTCCGGGTCGAGTTCGACGATATCCATCGCCAGGACCTTCTTGTTCGCCCCTGCTATTCTCGCCGCTTGACGAACCATGACCGGCGTGAGGCCACCGGGTCGAGAGCCAGGACAACCTGGCGCAAATGCTCGATCCATTACGTCAATGTCGAGGTCAAAGTAAACCGACTTGACCTTTGAAGAAATTCGATTCAATTCGTAGCGAAAGAACTCATCAAAGTCTGGACCGAAGCACTGTTCGGCAGTGATCATCCGAATTCCGCACTCTTTTCCAAAACGTGCATATTCGGGCGAGTTTGCAAAAGATTGAAGTCCAATTTGGACAATATTGGCTCCGGGCAAGCCGTCATCAATAAGACCACGAATTGGGTTACCGTTCATCGGTCCATCGTTGAGATGACGCAAATCTAAGTGAGCATCAAGGGTGATGACTCCAATCTCACCTAATTCAAGGTTTTGGCTCTTAGCGAGGGCTTTGACGGCAGGTCGGGTCACTCCATTGTCTCCACCAAGAAAGACGGTTCTCCCTTGTTTGCAGACATCCTCGAGACATTCCGGCTCCTTTGATTCGCCATGATCGGTGACCTTTATTTGGCGAAGATCGGAGTCTTCGGAGAAGCTGTAGGTTCCGAACCGGAAGAGGGCTTCGCGAATTGCTTTTGGCGCAAGGTGGCATGAGCCAGGCGTCACGGAGCGATTCATTGGGACACCCAACACATGGAGTTCTGCTCGCGGGTTTTCGCAATCGCCATGGAGCCAATTCGATGCTCTACTCCAGCCTGGATCTTCGTATGCCATAGTATTTCTTCCTTTCAGCGAAGCAGGCTTCGCAGCTTGAAAGCGATTGCAGGCAATCGCACTCCCATATTTATTGACTCATTGGTATCTTTATTCCTGATTCTGCCGCAAATTGGATAGCTTCATCGTAACCAGCGTCAACATGGCGGATAACACCCATACCGGGATCGCTGGTCAGGACTCTTTCGAGCCGTCTAGCTGCAGCATCGGTTCCATCGGCAACGACAACCATTCCGGCATGCTGGGAGTAGCCGATTCCTACCCCGCCACCGTTGTGGATGCTAACCCAGGTTGCACCAGCCGCAGTGTTAACCATGGCATTCAGCAACGCCCAATCGGCTACAGCGTCACTGGTGTCTTTCATCGACTCGGTTTCACGATTCGGTGATGCAACAGATCCGCAGTCAAGATGGTCTCTACCGATGACGATGGGGGCTTTTACTTTTCCAGAACGTACAAGTTCGTTGATCGCGAGTCCCATTTTCGCCCGTTCACCGTATCCAAGCCAGCAGATTCGGGCCGGTAATCCTTGGAAGTGGATTCGCTCAGAAGCGAGTTTAAGCCAGCGTTGAAGCGAGGCATTTTCGGGGAACAGTTCGGCGGCAAGAATGTCGGTCTGCCGGATATCTTCGGGGTCGCCGGAAAGGGCTGCCCATCGAAATGGTCCTTTGCCTTCGCAGAATAGAGGGCGAATGTACTCAGGAACAAATCCAGGAATATCGTAAGCGTTGGTTACGCCGGCTTCGAGGGCATAAGCGCGAATGTTGTTGCCGTAGTCAAAGGTGATTGCTCCGAGCTTTTTGAGTTCGAGCATCGCGGCCACATGGACGCCCATTGCGGTTACGCTTTTTGCCCGATAATCGTCCGGATTTTTCGTCCGCAGGGTCAATGCTTCGCTCAATGACATCCCATTGGGTACATATCCGTTTATTGGATCATGGGCACTGGTTTGGTCAGTAAGGATGTCGGGAACGATGCCGCGGGCGATCATTTCGGGCAGAACGTCGGCGCAGTTGCCGACGAGGCCGATGCTGATTGCTTCATGGTCTCGTTGGGCGGTCTCGATGATTGCTAGTGCTTCGTCAAGGTTGTGGACCATGCGATCAATGTAGCCGGTATCAAGTCGCTTTTGGATTCGGGATGGGTCTACATCAATACCAAGGAACACCGCTCCATTCATGGTTGCGGCGAGTGGTTGAGCGCCACCCATTCCCCCGATTCCGCCGCTGACTATCAGTTTGCCGCTCAGGGATCCGCCAAAATGGCGGTCGGCGGCGGCGGCGAAGGTCTCATAGGTGCCTTGGACGATTCCTTGACTCCCAATATAAATCCAGGAACCAGCCGTCATCTGGCCATACATCATTAGGCCAAGCTTTTCGAGGCGGCCAAACTCTTCCCAATTTGACCATTTTCCAACTAAGTTTGAATTCGCAATAAGTACACGAGGAGAATCTGCGTGAGTACGGAATATTCCGACAGGCTTACCGGATTGTACAAGTAAGGTTTCGTCATTTTCGAGCGAACGCAGGGACCTTACGATGGCATCAAACGCTTCTTGATTTCGAGCGGCTTTGCCGGTTCCGCCGTACACAATGAAATTGTCTGGGTCTTCGGCAACCTCGGGGTCGAGGTTATTCATGAGCATTCGAAGAGCGGCTTCTTGTTGCCAGCCCTTGCAAGAAAGTTGGGTTCCGGTTGCGGCTTTTACCATGTGGGTTCGAGTCCTGAATCAAAAATGCCTTGACGAATCGCGGTCGCTACCTTTTCGATATCATTAGAAAGCGCCCTATCGTGGGTGACTGGTGGAGAAATCTTGCGGAGCTTCTCGAATGCGGCTAGCGCTCCCGTTCCTGGTTTGAGCGGCTTTCGGTATTCGAGTCCTTCGGCGGCAGCAAGCAGTTCGATAGCGAGACCTCGCTCGACGTTTTCGACGATCTTTCGGAATTTGAGGGCGCTGGTCATTCCCATCGAGACATGATCCTCTTTGCCCCCGGAAGTCGGGACTGAATCTGTGCTTGCCGGGTGGCTGAGAACCTTGCAATCGTTAAGAAGCGCGGCAACGGTGACATGAGGCATCATGAATCCGGAACTGGTTCCGGCGTGGCTACTGAGGAACGGCGGGAGACCTTCGTTCGAATCTGGATTGACTAGTCGATCCATTCTCCGTTCGGAGATCGAGAGTAGATCGGTGACGACGATTGCGGCGTAATCCAACGCGTATGCAAGCGGCGCCCCGTGGAAATTTCCCCCAGAAATGACTTCGCCGGAATCGCTAAAGACCAGAGGATTGTCAGTTGCTGCGCCAGTCTCGTTTTCAAGGGTTTCTTGAACATGGTGAAGGGCATTTCTTGCGGCTCCGTGGACTTGGGGCATACAACGGAGACAGTAAGCATCTTGGACCCGGGAATCGTTTTCGCGATGGGATTCGCGGATCTCGGAGTCAACCAGAAGGTTACGAAGATGAGTTGCGCTGTCGATTTGACCTTGATGGCGACGGGCTTCATGGATTCGATGATCAAATGCGCTTGGCGTACCCATGAGCGCTTCTAAGGTCATCGATCCGATCACGTCGGCAACATGTACGCAACGTAGGGCTCTTGCTAGCGCCAGGCAGCCGACGGAGCCAATTGCTTGGGTTCCGTTGAGAAGAGCTAGACCTTCCTTAGATTCGAGAATCAACGGTTTCAGTCCATGCTTAGTGAGGATTTCTAGGCTCGGTTTTCGCACCATCCCATCCCAACACTCGCCTTCGCCAACGATTGCAAGGGCAAGGTGGGCAAGGGGTGCGAGGTCGCCGGAAGCACCAACAGAACCTTGAGAAGGGATTACCGGATGAATACCCCGATTGAGCATGTCGACGAGGAATTCGAGCACCTCTACACGGGCTCCGCTATAGCCTTGAGCTAGGACGCTCAGGCGAAGAAGCATCATCGCTCGGGTTTCGGAAATGCTCAGCGGATCGCCGACTCCGACCGCATGGCTACGAACGAGATTTAGCTGAAGTTGCTTGAGTTCGCCATCGGGGATATGGACGTCTGAAAGGCGACCAAAACCAGTGTTGATGCCGTAGACAACCTGTTTATTGGCAACAATGTTGTCGACCACAGCGCGAGATTTCTGGACAAGATCGCGGGACTTTGCGGAGAGTTGAACTTTCGAATCGCCGTTGGCAACATCGAAAACTTGGGTTAGGGTGAGCGGTTGAGGCTCGACGGTGAGCACTCGAACAGTTTACTGGTTCTGAACGGTCAACCGCTTATCAACCTCGGCGCTACGTTCAGTGAGAAGTTTTGCGATAGCTATTCCAAGCCATCGCACACCTCACCACGGATCGAGGTATCGAACGAAATGTTACGGTAACCTGACGCAAAATGTTTGGCTCTCTTTCTGCCTTGTTTTGTGCCTCGGTGATGGTTCCTCAGGGCACTAGTTCGTTCGCCGATACTGACCACGATGGGTTGATCGATCTGTGGGAAACGGTCGGAATCGGGCCGCTGAATCCGCAAGAATTAGGGTGCAAGCCAAACCATACCGATGTGATTATTGTCTTCCGAATGCGGTCGATGATGACCCAGTCCACCATTCAACCAACCATCGATCGGCTGAAAAAGTATTTCGCCGGACTTTCGAACAAAAATCTTGACGGAACAACAGGCGTC
>JAYUOQ010000440.1:0-7521 GCA_043760685.1 Armatimonadota bacterium
CCGAAGTATAGGATTGAGCGCCGAATATTGACGCACTTCCTCCATTTCTGTGTAAAACCCTTTGGCTTCGGTTACAAGTTCATCCCACTGACTTGCCATTTCAAGAAGTTGGCATCGTGCCCGAAGAAGAGCTTTGCGCTGAGTACAGCAACCGATTACGGCACTTTCCTTGATTTCCGAAAGAACGATAAGACCACGATCTGGGTCACCTTCGAGTCCATAAGATACAGCAAAGAGAATATTTGTTAGAGAGTGGAGGCGCTGGTCAGCAGCCATATTCACCCTTGCGTTTTCAAGCGAACGATTAACCTGAGCTATTCTATCCGCCCCCAAATCCCCCTCAGTTAACTCGCGAAATGCCAATTGAACGGTTGCCGAGGCAATATTGAAATAGATAGTTGAATTGTTGTTTGGCAAGCCATTGGTGTCTCCTTTC
Source organism: Armatimonadota bacterium (assembly GCA_043760685.1). Lineage (GTDB taxonomy): Bacteria > Armatimonadota > Fimbriimonadia > Fimbriimonadales > Fimbriimonadaceae > Fimbriimonas. The sequence continues at coordinate 437 of JAYUOQ010000440.1, forward strand.
CGGATGCAGTGATTCAATGTTTGGATGGCTTTTTCGTAGTGTTCAAACCGTATATGGGCATAAGCCAAACTATCTTGAACTCGGTGCTTGAGATCCAAATCGCCTATCTCAGTTGCAATCTGAAGAGCCTCCTCAAGGAAGTCGAGTGCTTCTTCACTCTTATCACATTCGGCCGAAATGATTCCCAGATAGAGCTTTCCAAATCCAATAAATCGACTACTATCCGCACGAGTAGCTTCTGTTATCAATAATTCTATCGTGAGTTTGGCTTGGTCATACTTAAGAACTGAAAGCGAAGCAAAACACTGCCATGACCTTGATTCTAAAGCACAAACCTCTTTTCCTGAGGTCTGATAACCAACAACAACCGAATCTAAAAGCTGAAACGCTTCCAATGGGTTACTGTGAACAAGGTCTCTCGCCTCGTTCACCGCTCTTAATTCTTCGGCGCTATAGTTTAACTGCATAAAATCAGACTAGTAAAATTCTCGGCACGAACCTTGAGTCTGATTAGGGTCAAATTGAATCTACTCGTCAAGCATCCATTGCTTCTGTAAGTTCTGTTCAACGCCAAGATTTTGCAAGATCCTAGCAACTACTGTATCCGCCAACTCCTCAAGAGTCGATGGATTGGTGTACCAAGCCGGACAAGCCGGCAAAATAGTTGCCCCGGCTTCGGTCAGTTGCACCATATTTCGAAGGTGAATCAGGTTCCATGGCATCTCTCTCGGAACCAAAATCAGCTTTCGACCTTCCTTCAAGCAGACATCCGCCGCCCGAGTAACCAAATCATTGCTAATTCCATGGGCAATTCTCCCTGCCGTGCCCATCGAACAAGGCACAATCACCATTCCGTCGTGGCGAAACGAACCACTAGCAGGAGGCGTAAAAAAGTCTTTCTCATTGAGCAACTTGATCTGCGAATACTCCTTTCCAAGCCACTCCTTTGTCGAGAAATTCTCCCGATCAAGCGTGATTTTTAGTTCCGTAGCCGCTACCTGCATGGCTTGCGTACTCAAGCATAAATAGATGTCATCGTAGTGGTTCGTGGCATGAATAAGGAGCCGCTGGGCATAAATCGCTCCACTCGCTCCCGTAACCGCAACAACCAGTTTCCGTGTACTCATCTATTAGCCTTCACATCTTCTACTACGAGGTCTGTGCCTTAGACTTCAGCTTCCGCATCACTTCAACTTCTTTTTCCCTTGACATCCCGCCCTTAAAGTTCGCGGCGAACTCTTCCGTTCGGCACCAATCCAAAGTTGCCTGGACGGTCTTCGAAACGGAGCGGTGCTGGAGCCCCGCTCGCTCGGCATGTTTTGGGTCGAACTTGAAGATTGAGTGGCGCTTGTCATCGGGAAAAATAAGCGGCAAATCAGCCCATGGCTTCACTTCATGTTCGATCAACTCTGGCATTGAGGCAAGCAAGAGCTCGTGCTTGCGACCAACTTGTTGGCGAATCTCATCAAACATTGCGCCGAGGCTGATGCCTGGACGAATGGCGTTCCAAGTTCCTGCCAATCGATCCTCGGCAACCTTAACCGTAAACTCAGCGAGATCAAAAACATTGACCCACTGCAAAGGTTGGTTAAGAACTTCCGGAATCAAAACCTCATCAAACTGATCAAGTCGTGAAACCCAGTAAGGGAACCGTCCGGTGTGGTCATGCGGTCCAAAAACGATCCCTGGGCGAACAATTCCGCAACGATCGGCAAAAGCTTCAGCCAAAATCTCTTCACAACAAACCTTCATTGGTCCATAGCTCTCCCCGGTGACTTCAGTTCCCTCCTGCCCTTCGGAAATCTTGGTTTTCTCCGTCAGTGGTAATTCCGCGCCTTCTAGATCGTAAACCGAAATTGTCGAAATAAAGGTGAAATGCTTGGTTCTTAGCTTCGCTGCCGAACGGGCTTGGTCGGGCGTGTAGCATGAAACGTCAACAATCGAATCCCATTCCTGAGTGTCACACAAAGCAAGGTCCGTATTTCGGTCACCAAGGATATGGTCACATTCTGGAAAAAGATCCGCCCCGGTCTTGCCACGGTGAAAGATGGTGACGGCGTGCTTGCGGTTCAAAAGCTCCTGCACAATCGCTCGTCCGATAAATTGGGTTCCACCGAGAACTAAAACATTCATTCCCTCAATTATGAATGGGATTCGTATAATGAGTTTGGATGCGATGACATGAACCAAGAGCGACCCAAACAAAACCGCTACCGGTTAGCCTGGCAGATCATTGGCACCTTAATGATATTCGCATGTCTTGGCGCAATCTTTTTTCCCGTGTATGCCGGCGACGGAAGCACATCGCCAAAATCCAGTTGCATTTCTCACCTCCAGCAACTCGGTCTTGCAACCGAATTGTACGCCTCCGACAACGATGATGCGATACCAATCAGTTATTCGTTCGATGGCAATGAGAGTCAAACCAAATACATGGACGCAATTTTCCCGTACACCAAGACCAAACAAATATTGCTTTGCCCCCAAGAGCAAAGAAATATTATCGAAAAGGGCACCACTCCAACCGAAGAAGGAATCCCGGGCACGATGGATTATGTCCATTGCTTGTCATCGCGTGGTGTCATCCCAAATTTCTCCGATAACAAGAGATTTTTGAATCTATCGAAGCTCCCGGATCAAGGCAAAGTGCCGTACCTGCGTGATCCCATTCGAGGCTACGGAACCGCGAAAGATAACAAAGACATCGGCTTCCTTTCTCCCCATGGCGGAGGATTCGTAACGGTCTATCTCGATACTCACGCCAAGTACATCAAATCCCCAAACATCAACTCAGATTTGTGATCTCATGCAATCCCAAAAACCCAAGAATGGCTGCTTTTTCCAAATAGTTTATGGGGTGATGATCTTCGGCTGCGGCGGGTTCTTCTACTTGTTCATATTTCCAAATCCTTTTGGCCCTAGCCCAAAACAGGCAGCCAAACGAACTGCTTGCCTATCGAACCTTAAGCAACTCGGGAGGGCTTCAATGGAATACTGCGCCGACAATAATGAAGCCTTCCCTACTTACTTCACCTTTGACGGCGAATTGAAGGCAAGCCAGTACATGATCTCTTTAAAACCATATTTGAAGTTGAAAGACTACGACAGTTATTCACCATTCATCTGCGCGTTCGATTATGCTGCCCTCCACGGCGGAATACCAATAACAGGTGAGCATGGGGGACCAAAAATGTCCTACGTCCACAATTCATCCCTCAGTAAAATCATCCCAAATTTTGCCATCGGAAAGAGGATATTAAAAGCTTCTGACGCAACTGATCCAGCAACAACAGTTTCGCTTCGAGATGGAATCCTGGAGACCCTGAAGGGAGTTCCTCAGTCTCGACACGGCGACAACATGGGATTTAATTTCCTCTTCCTCGACGGACATGTCAAACGCAAGAAAGAAAACTATACCGCGGACTTATGAAAGCCCTATAATGAACTCAGGTCGATGAGAATATTTAGCGAGCAAGCAAAAACAAGTCGGCTACATTTTGGTTTGGAGCTCATTGTGGGGCTGGTGATGACCGCAATTATAGGGATCATGCTGATACTTGTATTTTCTCGAAGCGGATACCGTCCAAACAGATCCATTTGCATAAACCGCCTGAAAAACTTGTCACTAGCAACTCTCATGTACGCTGATGACAATAACGAAAGTCTCCCGCCCTATTACACCTTCGATGGACCAGGAGCCACGCAAAAACTGATCGACGTAACGTTGGTCTATAGCAAGAACAAGGACAAGGACATCTACCTTTGCCCGCTAGATGACAAAACTATTCAGCCAAACCAAGAAGGGTTAGCCGACAAAATGTCTTATGTCAACTCCCTAGCCCTACGTGGAATCATTCCCAAATTCTCGACTGGAAACCGTGTTCTCCGCCAATCTGATGTCGAAAATGTCGCCACAACTCCACTCTTACGCGACCCTATCCGGGGTTACGGACTCCCGGAATCAATAAATAGCCAGCCACCTCAGGACGGTAAGTCCCACTTCAAGTCTCCTCACAACTTTCTATTCAATCTTAGCTTTCTTGATGGGCACGCCAAGTCAAAGTCGACTATCGACGAATTCAAAGAGCTTTAGGTCCCAATACTCCAGATACTCCCCTATAATGGATTCTAGCCATGGGCGAATCTAAAGAATTTATGAAAGGAAATGCCCTCGGTGTTTTGGCTCGCGTAGCGGGATGGCTTCTTGCGTTTGGGCTTTGCGCGGCCATTCTCTTTCCCGTTTTTGCCGTACCTGGGCATGGTCATCGTCCGAGTTGCGTATCACATCTGAAGCAGGTGACCCTTTCCGTGATAATGTATGCCTCAGATGCTGATGACCGCCTTCCGCCATTTTTCAGTTTTGACGGCGAAGAAAGTACGAAGCAGTTTATGAAAGTGACGATGGATTACAGCAAGAACGAACAAATTTTCATCTGCCCAAAAGACAAGGGATACCCAGACGAAAATCTAGCTGGCCCAAACAAGAAAATGTCCTATGTCCACCCTCTCGCTCTCAAAGGAATCATTCCCGACTTTCACAAAGGACTGCGAACCATCACAGTGGATAGTAGCTTTCCCGATCCCGGGACCATTGTCTACCTCCGCGATCCTATTCGTCATGATCCAAAAGTTGAAGACAACTCAATCCACTCGCCTCACGAAGAGGGATTTAATGTTTCGTACCTCGACGGTCATACAAAACGAATCGAACACCTTAATATGAACACCGAACTCTAAGTCTTGGTGAAATTCAAGCAAAAGACCCTATAATGAACACATACAATGGGTAGTTCCCGCGAGTACATGAAAGGAAGTTCCCTTCTTCTTAGCCTAAAATGGCTCGGTGGACTTGGTGCAAGCGCGGTTCTCGCAGGAGTGATTTTTCCGCTTTTCGCTACTGGATCGAGGTGCTGGGGACCAGGAAAGAACTGTTTAGTAAATCTAAAGCAACTCACTGTTTCAGTCGCAATCTATCAATCCGATTTTGATGACCGGCTCCCACCCTATTTCACATTCGATGGACCCAAGCAAACGAAAAACTTTATCACTGCAACAATGACCTACGCAAAAGAAAAGAGCATCTACTTATGTCCACACGATACAGGAGATATTCCCGATGGGCAAGAAGGGCTATCTGGCGTCATGTCATACGTTCACTGTCTTAGCTTCAAAAGCAAGATTCCCGACTACGACGGTGGAAACCGAGTCGTCCGAGTAACCGAACCATTTCCAAACATTGCCACAACGCCTTTCCTTCGGGACCCAATCCGAAGTGCATCCTTCAGCGGTCCCCAATCATTCTCGTCACCTAACGGTAACGAGTTCACAGTCGCCTACCTCGACACCCACGTGAAGTTCCGAAAGCCACTCGACATCAACACCGAACTATAAATCCCTTCCTTACCTAGCTTTCTTCAACATGCTTAAACAGCCACACAAAAGTGAAATAGTTTCCCTTATAATAGGCCTAACAAGATGAAAGAAAAGAAGAGTCATTTAAGTACAAGTCCACGGCGCATAATGACTTACATGATTGTCAGTCTTGTTGTACTGTCAGTTATTTCTGCCGTGGCTTACCCACTGTTCGCAACCGCAAGAAGTGGCAATGGGCGAAACATCTGTGCCTCCAATCTGAAATTCATCGGAACCGCAATAGCGATCTATCAATCCGACTCAAATGACTACTACCCGCCTTACTTTACCTTTGATGGCATCGGTCAGAAAAAGTTGTTCATCGCCGCTACCCTTCCGTATTTAAAATCGAAGAACTACTTTTTTTGCGAGAAGGAGTTAGCTGGACAGGTCCTTACTCCCGAGCGACAAAAGGACCAAATGTCATACGGGCATAGTACTAGCTTAATGACAGTTATTCCCGGATTCGACAAGGGAAAACGATTAATAAAAATGCCCGACGATGAGTCACTTAGACGAACGGCCCCTTACCTAAGAGACCCCTATATTGGTTCGTGGAAAACGGGCCACCTAACTTACGATTCTTGGCACGAGTATGGATTCAATACATTGTTTCTGGATGGACACGTGGCTGTTCAAAAGAACATTGACCAATTGGAGCCCAGCTTTACGGTCGCTCCAAAAAATTGATCCCGGCAAGCATTGAGAATCGGGGCACAACCTTAAGGGACATCTGATACAATTCGATCAGATGTCAGCCGATACCGAAGTCTTGCAGCCCCAATCCGGACCAGCTTCCCCAAACCCTTGGAAGTTCGTGCCTCTGCTCTACGTCATGCAGGCAATTCCGGTCACGATCATCTCCGAACTTTCAGCGATATTCTACAAAGACCTCGGCATTCCCAATCAATCCATCGCCACATGGACTTCAATCATCGCCTTGCCCTGGTCGCTCCAATTCTTACTTGGTCCTTTGGTCGACCTCAGTGCGAAAAAGCGCAAATGGGTCCTCATGGGTCAACTCATTCTCACGCTCTGCCTTGCCATTGCCCCATTTTTCTTACTTCCCGGTTCCTCAGCGTTCATCGCATCCCTTGTCTTCCTCGGTGCGAGTGCTTTTGTTTCCGCCATGACGAATATTGCAACCGATGGCTTCTACCTTCTCGCCTTCCAAAAAGAGACTCAAGCCGCCTTTGCCGGAGTCCAAACAGCGTGCTATCGGGCAGGTCGAATGTTATGCCTTGCCGTCGTACCCATCTTGGTCGGCTTCTTCATGAAGTTCAATACTCTATCAATTGAAACCGGCGGAAACCTTTATTTCACCGTGAAGGGTCCTTCCGACAAAGCCCCCGTTTTCATAAAAAGTGCCAAGTTCCACCTTGATCAAGGCGAGTTATCCAACGACAGAAACCAAAAATTACTCGATCAAAAGGGTGAACCAGTCGCGATTCCTGGAACCGAAAACGCCTTTAACATCCAAAACGGAGCCTTAGAGTTCGGCACCACCAAAATTCCGCTTGGACTCTATCAGATGGGCAAGGTTATTTCCGCAAATCCAGATGATAGCTCGGCATTAAAGACCAACTTTCCCACGACAGACGCACGAGATACCTTCACCGGCGGACAAGCTCATCGGTGGGTTCCGGCTCCATTTGCTTGGTTTGTTTCCCTTC
>JAYUOQ010000441.1:0-2914 GCA_043760685.1 Armatimonadota bacterium
GGTGGAAGAAAGCCCTTGCCGATGAAGGATTTGATACGATGGGAAGCGAAACCCCGATCACGCCAGTCTATGTTGGCGATGAGGCCAAAGCCCAGTTGATGGAGAAAATGCTGTGGGACGAAGGCGTGTACGCCTTAGCCATCGTCTTCCCAACCGTCGCTCGTGGTAAAGCGAGACTTCGAACAATGCCTAGCGCCGCTCACACTCAAGAAGATTTGGCCTTTGCGCTCGAAGCATTCAAACGAGTCCGAGACAAACTCAAATAAAAAGAGGAGGGTTCGAAAACCCTCCCCTTACTGTTATTCAATTCCGACTACATTCGGTAGCCGATGCCGACAGTGATCAGGTTGACACTGTCGCCACCTTGATGGAAGTACCAGAATGAAGCGTCTACGCTAAAACCATTCTGAATTGCATAAGATGCCTTTGCTGCTGCAGCAAGATTAGCACTGCTGTTTGAGGAATCGTAATAAATTCCTCCACCAAGTGAAAACATCACTGGGTTCTTATCCATTTTCGGAAATTCTTTGAAGTACATTGCGCTGAAGTCGTTTTTGCTAAAGCCGTCTCCACCAAGAACACCAAGAGCTACGGATGCATCTTCGGTCATGTACATTCGGTAGCTGATCTGGTAGAAATTGCTTCCACCAAGTCTGGAGAAGAATCCACCAAGAACGTTCGGTCCGAACTTGCCTTCGCTAATTGCCTTTTCAGCACTGAAGAGGTAACCGTTCGATGTGCTTCCACCACCCGATGCCCGAGCAAAAGGACTGTAGCTTAGGTAAACACCTTGCTTGCCTCCGCTAGTGTCTAGGTCTGATTTTGAAACTGCGCCGAATTGCGCTTGAGCTGAAACAGCACCAAGGGCTGCTCCAATGACGATTGCGTATTTTGTGACTTTCATTGTCTTCCTCCAAACGGACGATCCATATTCCGTTACGGATGTTCGCATTTTACGGGATAAATTAAAAATAATGCAAGTATTTTAGGTTCAACTGACTCTGGTACCCTCTTAGGGTGATGTCAGAAGAGCGAGTTTGTACCTATGATCCGCTCATTGAGCTCATGAAGAGATTCGAAAATATTCGAATCAGCGATACCGGAGTCGATGCATTTGAAGGACTTTCCATCGAAGAGCAACTAAAAAAGCACATTGTTGACGGTATTAAAAAGAGCCTCGAAGCTCGACTAGACCAGGCACTAGAAACCTATACTCCCCTAGAAATCATCAATACAATCTTGCTCGATGGCATGAAAACAGTTGGAGAACTGTTTGGTTCAGGAAAGATGCAATTGCCGTTTGTGCTTCAAAGCGCGGAAGTAATGAAGACGGCTGTTCGGCACCTCGAACCTTTGATGGAGAAGGTAGAGGGATCAGAAAAAGGATCTATTCTCTTGGCAACTGTTCAGGGAGACGTCCATGACATCGGCAAAAACCTCGTCGATATTATCCTTTCGAACAACGGCTACCGAGTCGTTAATATCGGCATCAAGCAGTCAATTAACGCAATAATCGAAGGAGCTCAGCAAGCCAAGTGCCAAGTAATCGGTATGAGTGGCCTCCTCGTCAAAAGCACGCTCATAATGCGAGATAACCTCCTTGAACTGAACGAACGCGGTTTGGCAGGATTTCCGGTTATTCTGGGTGGTGCGGCTCTAACCAGAGGCTACGTCGAGCAGGATCTCCAATCAATTTATAAAGGCTCCGTCTATTACGCCCAGGACGCTTTTGAAGGACTAAGACTGATGGAATTAGTCAATAACCCCGTTGTCGAATCCGATGAAGTAGCTGACCTCGCGCCTCGGGTGACATCCCACCGAGTCGATGTACTCGCCGAAGAACTATATGTCTTCAACGGTAACCGATCGGATATTATTCCGCTAGAAACCAGCCCAAGCTTGCCATTTTACGGAGCTAAGAAGCAGACTAAGTTCGACATTTTTGAACTCTATAAGTACATCAATCCAATCGCACTTTTCCGGGGTCAATGGCAATTCAAACGCCAAGACGGAATGGGGAATTTAGAATTCAATGATTGGATCGCAGAGAATGTCCATCCGATTTTTGACCGATTGAGCCGTGAACTTGCGAATGTTCTCCAACCTCGCGTGAAGTGGGGATACTTTCCGTGTCACAGCGAAGGGAATGACCTCATCATTTACCAGGATGATCGAAAAACCGAGCGACTCAGGTTTTCATTTCCTCGTCAACGAGATGGTCGGTTATTATGTCTGGCAGACTATTTTCGACCACAAGGAACCGAAGTCGACACCGTTGGCTTCCAGATCGTAACCGTCGGCGAGGAAGTCAGTAGGCAAGAAAAGAAATTATTCGAGAATGGTGACTTCCAGGATTATCTGTTTACCCACGGCATGGGTGTAGAAACCGCCGAAGCACTGGCAGAGTATTGGCACAAAATGGTCCGCCAAGAAATGGGAATTGCCGATCAAGAGCCTGACGGAATGAAGCTTCTTTTCAGCGCAAAGTACCACGGAGCCAGGTATTCATTCGGCTACCCAGCATGTCCAAATCTGGAAGATCAAGCCAAGCTATTTGAACTGCTGAACCCAGAGGATATTGGGGTCGAACTGACCGAAGAGTTCATGTTGTCCCCAGAACAAAGTACGAGTGCGATTATTGTTCATCACCCTGAAGCAAAGTACTTCAATATTCGGTGATTCTAACGGGTCTATTATGAGAAACTAGGGGAATGCCCTTGCTAGCCTCTTGTCTTGCCTACTTGCTCTTACCTTCAAACGGACTAACCAACGTTCGAGACATAGTTGCGAAGAACCAGCCTGCCCGAGACGTTTGGGTTTTTCGATCGGTGCTAGACAAGCACGCCAGAATTGCCACGATGGCGATTGCGCCCGGCTATTGGCTCAGCTACGATGCAACCAACTGCGGTCTCTA